>NZ_PUWT01000006.1:0-10534 GCF_002968995.1 Photorhabdus hindustanensis | reverse complement strand
CATGATGAAGAATCACCACCTTGCCCGCGCTATCGGGGATGCGGGCTGGCATGGCTTCATCAAGAAACTGGAATACAAAGCCGCAGCGGCAGGCGTCCATCTGGTCAAACTGGATCAGTGGTTCGCCAGTTCGAAAACCTGCCATTGCTGCGGTCACAAAATGCTGGAAATGCCGCTGCGTAAGCGGCTCTGGCAATGCCCTTTCTGTCGAGTCGAACATGACCGCGATATCAATGCGGCGTTCAACATCCAGCGCAAGGGCATAACAGAATTACAGGCGGCGGGACTCGTCGTCTCTGCCCACGGAGGCCAGCGTAAATCCGTCATAAAGACGGTGGCGGCCTGAGAAGTGGGAAGCCTCGCCGTTTTTACGGCGGGGAGTAGTCACAGAAATAGATCCGGTCTTACGTTGAAGCGCTTGGAAAGCGCTTTAATATGCGCAATCGTTAATGAGCGCTTACCAGATAGAATCTGGCTGACAAGTGATTTGGAGCCAATTTCTTCTTTCAGGTCTGAGTAAGAGAGCCTGTATTGATCCATCAACACACGCAGCGCTGCTACACCGGTTGGTATGTCATCCACTGCTTTATTAAATGCAGCAAAGCGTTCATTGTTGTTTTCATACTCAGCGATTTTAGTGGCTAGAAAGTCAATCAGTGGATTTTCATCATCGTGCTCAATGAGGTAATCCACCATTGCCAGCGCGTCATTATAGGCATCCTCGGAAGTGCAGCTCCCTAAGAAGGGAACAGCGGCTACCAGTACCTTTGTGGCTTCAAGTGCTTTGGTAGGTTCTGCAATCATTCTTTCGTCTCCCGATACTGCTTAGTTAATTTGTTATATTCTGCATGAGTGGCTATGTGATTGACATATAGGCGTTTATTAACGAAATTTATATAGGCGATCATTCGTAAGTTTTGCCCACCTATGTCTATTACCCACCATTTGTCTCTGTACTTGAAATTATCAAGACTGGGGAACTGACTTCGTAATTCCACAGGGTTCTCAAAATCTTTTTCTTTTAACTGCTTATACGTTGCAATAATTGCATCTGCATCATTTGGGAAATCGCGAGCAGCTTTCTCAAATGGATCTTTGGAAATAACGTGCATGTCACTCACTCAGTTTACATCATGTAAACACTATAGCGTCATCATTTTCCGTTTACAAAATGTAAACAACAAAAACAAAGACGTCGCCGCAGAACGACAATCAACTATTGGAAAATACTATAGAGATGATAGTAATCCGATCTTTGACGCTATAGATAAACTCGTTCATTCTTTATCCATCCGCTTTCTTATCGATCACGATGGAGTGAAGACATGCAGGATATTATTGAAGGCTTTTTACAATTTCAGCGTGAGGTATTCCCAAAACGCTGTGAGCTTTTCAAGCGGCTTGCCACCAGCCAAAATCCACGTACTTTGTTTATTGCGTGCTCCGATAGCCGCATGGTTCCAGAGCTTCTGACCCAACGTGAGCCAGGTGATCTGTTCGTGATACGCAATGCGGGTAACATCGTTCCGTCGTACGGCGCAGAATCTGGCGGTGTTTCCGCTACCGTTGAGTATGCGGTCGCTGTGCTTGGAGTCACCGATATAGTGATCTGCGGACATTCAGATTGTGGCGCCATGACCACAATTGCAACCTGTAAATGTATGGATCACCTGCCCGCGATTACAAGTTGGTTGCGCCATGCAGATTCTGCGAAAGCGATTAATCAGGCACGTGCGCACGTTAGTGAGATTGCTCGACTTGATTCGATGGCGCGTGAAAACGTAATCGCTCAAATTGCTAATATCAAGACCCACCCGTCCGTAGCGCTCGGGCTGAAACAGGGACACTTGAATCTACATGGTTGGATTTACGACATAGAGTCTGGCTCGATCGATGCTCTAGACGGCTTGGTCGGCCAATTTGTTTCGCTTGCGGACTATCCGCATGTTTCTGCAACGTAATTCGTGTCTTACCACGGTATTTAAATAGCTTATTAATCCAAAGGAATCATTATGACACAATCTCAATACTCCCAAACTCCCCGTCAGGCCCTGACCGATGTTATCATCGACGCCAAAACACACAAAAATTTGACATTTGAAGATATCGCACAAGGAACCGGTCTGAGTCTCGCATTCGTCACCGCAGCACTGCTCGGCCAACATCCTTTGCCCGCCGATGCTGCGAGGATTGTGGTTGACCGACTTGAACTTGACGAAGATGCTTTCCTTCTGCTGCAAACTATCCCTGTACGCGGTAGTATCCCCGGAGGTGTGCCGACAGATCCGACTATTTACCGATTCTATGAAATGGTGCAAGTTTACGGTTCAACGCTTAAGGCGCTTGTCCACGAGAAGTTTGGTGATGGCATTATCAGTGCGATTGACTTTAAACTTGATATCAAAAAGGTCGATGATCCTAATGGCGGTTCACGCGCTGTAATTACGCTAGATGGGAAGTATTTGCCGACTAAGCCATTCTAAAGTCATTGTAATTGCTGGCATCGGCAAGAGGTTTGAATTTGAGAGACAAACCTCCTGCCGTTTCAAATTAAAGTTTATTAACTAGCCACTTCGGTTTTTGTATAAAACGTATAGGGAGTGGGATCAAAATTGCCGTTTTTCTCCCTGAATGAATGAGCAAAATCAGGCCATACTAATGTTAGGCGCTTATTGCGGGAATCACGGTACCAGCTTGTACAATTATCTCCAACCCATACCGTACCATTAATCTGCTTTTGTAATTCAGCTAAATAACGATCTTGAGCTTCGGGAGAAACCTCAAGTATGTAATTGTTATTTTTCCTGCTGTATTCAATCGCGCCGAGAATGTACTCTATTTGAGATTCAATCATGTAAATAATTGAGTTATGAGTAAGCGTCGCATTTGGCCCGTTGATAATAAACAGGTTTGGAAAACCAGTCACTGTGGTTGACGCAAAAGCTTCCATGCCTTGGGACCAGTGATCAGCAAGGCTGAGACCATCACGGCCATGAACCAGGCGAGTATAAGGTGGTTGGGTGGTTTGAAAACCAGTACAAAAGATCAGCACGTCAAGCGGATAACTGTTGCCGGCTACTGAGACTACATTTTGTCCATCTACGCGCTGCAAGGCTGATGCTTCGAGTTTAACGTTATCCCGAAGAAGAGCGGGATAATAGCTGTTTGCAATCAAAATCCTTTTGCAACCAGGCTCATAACTCGGAGTGAGTTTTGCGCGTAACTCTGGATCGGGAATTTGCTGTTCAAGGTGATCTAAGGCTATATGTTTTAATATTGCAACATATTGCGGAATAGAACGGCGAGCTGGATACAGCGATTCAAAGTGCCAGAATATATCTGAACGAACTGCACGAATAGACTTTGGATCGCGTCGGAAAGTCTGTTTTTCAATATCAGAATAACTTCGGTCAGGACGTGGAATGATATAGGATGCATTTCGCTGGAAGATAACGAGTCCAGAGACACTTTTAGCCACTTCAGGGACTAGCTGAGTTGCTGAAGCACCTGATCCGATGATGCCTACTCGCTTACCTTGCAGAGAGATATGGTGTTTCCAGCGGGCTGAATGAAAAATTTCCCCGGTAAAGCTGCTCAGACCTTCGATTTGTGGCAGATTTTCATCTGTTAAATGCCCGGTGCCTGCTATCAAGAATTGCCCACTGAAAACTCCCTTGGCGGTGATAACTATCCAGCGCTCTTTTTGGTTGTCCCAGTAGGCTTTTTCAACGTTGGCGCCAAAACGAATATGAGGCAATAATCCTTCATCCTTGGCTGTGGCTTGAAGATAGGCATATATCTCATGACCGGGCGAAAAAACGTGAGACCAGTCAGGGTTAGGACGAAATGAGTAAGAGTAAAGATGTGAAGGTATGTCGCAGGCTACGCCAGGATAAGTGTTATCGCGCCAGGTGCCTCCTACATCATCTGCACGTTCGAGAATAAGAAAATTTTGCTGAGCTTGCCGCTTAAGCTGAACTCCCATACCAAGGCCGGCAAAGCCGGAGCCGATAATAATAATCTCTGTATCTGTGACCTGTGATATATCTATGTCTGGTGTACTCTTATTCATCATAGTTCTCCAGAGGATCAACGGAATTATGGCAACTCTGAAGGGATTATAGTTCCGGCAGGATAAAACGAAGGGTTCGCGCAGAATTGGTCAATAACCTGCATCAACTGCGCAGGACGTTCATAAATGACCGCATGTCCACACTCTATCTCTGTAAAGCGTGCATCCTGAATTGCGCCAAACAGAGCTTTGCTGTGGCGGATGGGCGTCATTTGATCATGCGTACAGCCAATAATCAGCGTTGTGGCTTTTATCGTAGGAACAATTTGAGTGATATCAACCCGGCCATTAAGGCCCATTTGTAACGCTTCAAATTCCCCTGGTATGGCATTTTCGAAGCTGATTGCAAACTGATCTGGGTACATATTCACATGACTGGCGCCGCTGAAAGCGCAAAACATCACAAAGTCTGCAATAGCAGGTGATTGGATCTCATATAACTGATGCCAGACAGATAAAAATCGTTCTAACTGTAAATCTGTTTTCATCCATCCTGCGATCAGAACCAAATTACCAACCAGGTCAGGACGTTTAGCGGCAACAGAAGCAGTAACGACAGCTCCCAGAGAGTAACCTATCAATGTGACAGTCTCTCCCAACGCTGCTGCCTCAATAACGGCTTCGACCTGCTTTTCAAGATGTTCAAGGGTAAGCGTTTCGTTTGCTTTTACTGGTTGAGAAAAATCCAGGGATATAACTCTATTTTCCGTGGCAAGCAGTTGAAAGAGATAACCGAAATGTATCTCTGTGCTGCCGCCAGTGCCATGTACCAAGACGATAGGATTTCTATTGGCGTTATTCTTAATTGGATCGAGAGGTTGGGATGTGAAGAACTTTACCTCTTTTCCATCTACGTTGATGACACTTTCGTTGATATTAAATTTTTGCTCGGATTTATTCATGGTAATTAAATATCTCCTGATAGATATAGGTTATAAGGAGACCAAATATAGATAATTAAACAATTATCTTGTTGGTTGCTTAGTTAAATTAATAACTAAGTATAGAGTTATTGTCAAATTATAAAACTAAAATAGTGTCGTGATTGAATATTTCTATTATTATAAATCCCAATATTAGGTCTTATTTATTGTATTTTTGCGATATTGCAGGCAGAAAAAATAAGTTGAAATCTATTAATTAAGCTATGAATATTTCTGGAGGTAATGCTATAAATATCAATGCATTATAATCAATATGTTTGGGGTTGTATTATTGATTTCTTATTTCACATTGACAGATTTTCATCCTCATACCATAGTGATTACATCACTTTTTTTATGTGATTGCATTGTTAAATAATTTTATTTATCTATTTCTTGGATGTTATTGATTGATAATTTATATAGTTAAGAGTTATCAGTAATACACCAGAAATCATTTTCCTAAATATTTTATAAAGTATTTTTCGCTCTGACAGCATTCTGCTATAACGCCTGACTTGGTTTATACAATTCATCAGCGTGTGTAGTCTGCTCTAGAGAGATAAAATTGAATGACATCATCGGATATTTAACACACCTGTTCAGGAGATGAAAAATGTCTACTCGAATCGTGAATGAACAACATCAACAATATGCGATAGCTGAAGGTGAAAAACGTGCCATACGCACAATTAAGCTATTTATTGCTCTGGGCTTTATCGCAGAGGCTGGATTTCTTTTAATGGGGCTTATTTTGTTTCCCGATAATGGCCCCTTGGTATGGCGTCTCGTATGGGCGCTTGGTTTATGCGGTATTGGTATGGGAGCTGCCGTTGGGGGATTGACTTACTTAGTTTCATCTCGTTTGACCCCCGGAAGTACCGGAGCTTATATCATGACCGCAGTGAGTAGTACTTTGCTGTTTAGTGTTTGCCAGACGCTTTGCTGGGGATTGGACCATAACGTTGGGCTGAATTACTGGGGTTCAATAGACATGCCGTTGTTGTTCCTTATTAAAGGATACACTGCTGCACTGATTGCAGGCATTCTGGGCAGCTTCCTGCTTAACTCTGTGAAAGGTGCAAGATTCCTTGCTTATCTTAAGGTGTTTTAGTGAATAAAAAGTCGAGTTTGCCCAATAGCTTTGCCATTTCCGTATTCCTGGCTGTGCTGGCTGCATGCCTGAATCTTATATTGTGGCGCGCTGATATTCTGGAAATGGCGCACAATACTGCGCTGAAAGGGTTAATGGCTATTTGGTATATATTAGGATGGGGTTTTGCTCCGGGTTGCCTGACCGCGCTTGCCATCAATTCAATCAGGGGAAGATTACCTCAGGGAGTGGGGGCGGTGACTGCAACGCTCATCAGCTTTCTACTGGTTACAGGGATTTGCGGTTTGGTTTATGCTTACCTGACAAACTCCGTTTTTATGCAAATTGCTATGGGAGGCGAAGCTCATCATCACCTGACCGCAAACAACGGGACTATTCTGGGTTTTATTATGCAACTGCTACCCAGTTTGTGTGCAATTGTTATCTCAATCATAAATGCATTTTCGATAAAAATGGGAAAGGCGGTTTAGGTTATAAGATCTGAATAAATTCTTGGTGGCTAAACTGCTATTATTATGTTGACAGTTTATTACTTGTGAATTAGCTTCCAAAGCGTAGCTAGTCGACGGTTCTTCTCCCATCTTGTCATGGTGCTCAGTTTACCGACATAAAGCGAAAGATATTCGGCCCCAGTTTTGCGAATACAAAATTGGGGCTATCCCCACCAATACAGCTTTACAGTAAGCTTTTTAAGTCCGCTGGCGTCGATTCTTCTACCGTCTGATATTATTGGATTTATTCCTCCAATTACCCTGGTTTTTCGTTACAGTCGGGCCTTTAAGCCCAAGGGAAAAGTTTTGATTGACGTGTAAGAACGTCAGAAATTGGCAAATAGACGGAAAGGAAACCAACAAATAGACGCTATCGAAACCAGCATTTGGACGATGTGATAGCCAGCAAATAGACGCTGTACAAACCAGCATTTGGACGATAGCATAGCTAACAAATAGACGGAGCAATTTAAGCTTCATTCTCTACATTGAACATAAAAGAACAACCTTGAATAACACACTACACCCAAGATACATAGCACCACAGCTCAAGGCAGCATTGGCTGATACACCAGTGGTGTGTCTGCTTGGTCCTCGCCAAGTCGGCAAAACAACGTTGGCGAAATCTCTAGAGCCTAGGCGGGCTTACCTAACTTTCGATGACAGTACTTTGCTTAACACAGCTAAAGCCGATCCCACCGGATTTGTACAAAGCTTGCCAGAACGTGTCACACTGGATGAAGTACAGCGTGTGCCGGAGATCTTACCTGCCTTAAAAGCAACTATAGACATTCATCGTCAACCGGGACGGTTCATACTAACCGGTTCAGCTAATTTGCTGTTGCTGCCTGGAGTACAGGAATCATTGGCAGGTCGTGTCGAGGTGATCTATTTACAGCCACTTTCTGAACAAGAAAAGCAGCATAGTCCAACATCGCTACTCGAACAGCTGATCACGAACAAAATCTCTCCTTCAATCAAAGGGGAACAAATCCTCATTGAAGGTGTAGTCGAAGCTGTAGTACAAGGCGGTTATCCAGAGCCGAATACGCGCAGTGAGGCGCGAGCACGTCAGTGGCATAAGCAGTACCTCAACGCCATTATTCAACGTGATGTAAAAGACATTGCAGCGATTCGAGATGAAGATGAATTACTGCGACTTATCAAGACTCTTGCACTGCGTACTGGTAACTTATTGAACATCAGTGGATTGGCGAAAGATCTGGGTCTTCAGCGAGAAACCGTGGATAAATACATCACCATTCTAGAGCGCTTGTTCTTAGTGAGGCGCTTACCGGCCTGGCATAAAAACCAAGCCAAGCGTTTAATAAAAGCCCCTAAAGTTCATGTGGTGGATTCGGGTCTGACTTGTGCTTTAAATAATCTGAGAGTCGACGATTGGCATAACCTTAGTAATGATTTTGGTGCAGTACTTGAAAGCTTTGTGGTGCAACAATTGATTTGCCAAGCGGGCTGGAGTGAACATGAACTGTACTTCTCCCACTATCGTGATAAAGATCAGGTTGAGGTTGATCTGGTTATTGAAGATGGTCGAAAAATTTGGGGGGTTGAAGTTAAAAAAGCGGCTAGCATACAGCCGAAAGACGGTATGGGATTGGCTAGATTAGCTTCACTGGTTGATGGGGATTGGCAGGGTGGCATCTTACTTTACACCGGTAATAATTGCTTACCAATTAGCCACATACCGAACACATTTGCGGTACCAATGAATGCGCTTTGGGGACATTGATATCCACCACGTCCTAAAGGACGTGGCAGACCGCTGACAAACCTCGTTGAAAATAACGAGGCTTGTTCCTTTCATTAGGAATCATAATGCCATCCATTTTCCTCATTAAACCGGTTTAATTGTCCGACAAGGCGTTATTTTCGCTTCTCCTGCAATGAAAGGCTCGCTCTCCAGAGATAAAAACAACAAAGCATCGTGACCAACAATGCTATCTTCTTGATATTTTGGGTTGTTGCCACCAGCAGACACTGGATCTGAACTTTCAGTAACCCACGGAAACGGGTATAGCGGTACCCATGATGCTGCTTCGCATCCGCAAAACTACGTTCTATCGTCTACTCGGCCTCTACCCTCTGAGAAGCATGTTGTTGGAAAACGTTACATACAGAGGATAGAGCGAACCAATCTCACCTTACGGACACAGTTAAAGAGGTTAGCGAGAAAAACGATTGGCTTTTCCAAATTAGAATCTATGCACGAAAAAGTGATTGGTACGTTTATCGAAAGAGAGTATTGCTATTGAATCAACTAGTTGGAGAAATAATTCATTTGTATAGCAATATAACGCATTGCATTCAGTTTGACTAATTAAGGATGCACTGCTTTACTTGATTACATTCGGTATATACCTGTGCACATTGAAACTGCTTGATTTTCCCCCAAATGAGGTTCATGGTATCAGTCATGAAAATATTCATTACCGATGAGCAAAAAGCCGAACTTGAACACCTCCATAACACCTGCCGTGATAAGAGAGAGTGATCGCATCAAAGCAGTCCTGCTGGCCTCTGAGGGCTGGAGTTCAGTGATGATCGCTCAGGCCCTGCGTCTTATGAAACGACCGTTAATCGTCATATCAGCGATTACCTTAATCACTGCAAACTGAAGCACTGAAGCTCGAAAATGGCGGCTCTCAGAGGCCATATCAGCGAAACACAGACTCAGGAACTTATTGCTTATCTGACAGCGAATCTTTTGCCCACCACACAGGCGGTTATCCGTCTTGTCAAAGAAGGGTGGGATATCAGTTACATTGTTCCCGGCATGAATAAATGGCTGCACCACATGGATTCAGTGATAAAAAACCGACCAGCATGCCACACAGGTTCAATGCGGAACAGCAATGGGCCCATCCTGTTCATTGATGGCGTCCATCCCACGCAGGGGACGAAACTGGCTTATGGCTGGTGCGCAAAGGCCAGAAAACTGCGGTGAAAACCACGGGAAGCTGTACCCGTCTGAACCTGATGGACGCCCTGAATCTGGCCGATATCAGTGTTGCCAATGGCATTGTTGAGGTATTTGGCGTCAACCGGGATGAGATCTATATCGTTGTCGATCAGGTGCATCCTGACCATTTATTCGTAAGAGGGCAGCTATGGAACCAGTAGATACAACTGTATTCACCCTACACCCGATTGGCTGGGTGAGAAATGAGAGAACGACCACTCAAGACGATTTCTGGGGCAGCGTGATCTCAACCATCACGCTCGATAGCAACCAGTTCACCCCGGCAGCGACGCAAGGTTTGAGTGAGTTTTCTCACTTGATAATCGTGTTTGCGATGCACAAAGTTCCTGCTGAAAAAATCGTCACCGGTGCAAGGCACCCGCGGGGTCAGACGGAGCTGCCGCTAGTCGGCATCTTCGGGCAACGGGCCAAAGCGCGCCCCAATCGTCTGGGGGTGTCTTGCTGTGAACTGCTGGTCTGTGATGGGCTGACCTTAACCGTCAAAGCCCTTGATGCCATTGATGGCACACCGGTGATCGACATCAAACCCTACATGAAAGCCTTTGAGCCACAAACAGAAACACGTGAGCCCGCATGGATATCGGCCATTATGGCACAGTACTATGACTAACGAGTGATTCATGCCCTGAATCATCACTGACATTCGAGGAGCATCATCATGACGCGCATGGCCTATCCGACTGTTTTAGAAACATTGTTACACAACAATCCAGAACTCAATATTCCGGTCCACGAGTACAATATCAATGTGACCTCAAATCACGGGGATATTCTCAGTGATGCAGACACCTTTCAGGCCTATGATTAAGAATCACCATATAGCTCGCGCTATCGGGGATGCGGGCTAGCATGGCTTCATCAAGAAACTGGAATACAAAGCGCAGCGGCGGGCGTCCATCTGGTCAAACTGGATCAGTGGTTCGCCAGTCGAAA
>NZ_PUWT01000059.1:0-67748 GCF_002968995.1 Photorhabdus hindustanensis | reverse complement strand
GTTTGAACTTCTTGATTTCTCTTCAATTCTCTGCTGATGGTCGACGGACTTCGCTTAAGTGACTCAGCAATGAAAAGCTGTGAAAAACCCGCTGTTTTTAAACTGGAAATCTGATATCTTTCTGTCTCGGTCAGTTGTGTATAGGCCATAGCGCATTCTCCTGTGGCGGGAAAGATGCCTACTATAGCAACTGACCGCCTTTCTGAAAAATTGCGCTTATTAGTCGAATCCGCCGTTCATATTTAATGTTAATGATTGTTGATTGTGGCTCTATAAGTGAGTAATAAGTTATCTTATTAAGAGGTTATTAAAATAAATGGTTTTTGTTTACGTAACCTCTTTTTTTGGTTGATGGGTGTATAATTACACCCATTTTTATCTAAAAATATTACGGTTTATTAGTGGCAATAGTTAGATCCACTTGAATTACAATAATTGGTCCCAGCACCATTGCTATTGCCTCCAGAGTCAATTCTACCTCCTATTTCTCCTCCGATGTGGCGGCCAGCTGCAGCTCCTCCGGCAGCTCCAGCACCACCACCGGCGAATCGACCAATAACAACACCAATTACTGCACCAGATGCAGTACCTGGGCCCGGTGCTATGAAAGTGCCTATTGCTGCACCAGCTGCGGCTCCAGCATATCCCCCAGCCACACTGCCAGCTATTCTTCCAGCAGCTCCCCCTGCGGCTGCTCCTGCTATTTCACCAGCGGTTTCTCCTACCCCTGCACCTGCAACTAAATCGAACTCTTGAATGGTAAGCTCACGCATAATAAATTTCCCTTCATTCAGGTTTGCTAAAAATAATAACAATCAAATATATATAAGAACTCATGATTGTATTTAAAAATAATTTTAACGAAAAATTATAATGGGTGTAATTTAATATATACAAAAAAGGAATGGATACTAATATCAGTAAAATAGCTAGAATAGATAGAGTAAATATTTTATAAAAAACATTTGGTTTTTTATCATGTGAGTATTCTTTTTTGAACTCTTTTTTCAATAAAGAAAATTCATTGGATATTTTATTTGCAGTACTGAACATGATAATCAATAAAATTATTGACATAACGTAATCTATATACTCAAGAATAGGGGTGTCTAATCTAAGTATAAATATCGAGACAATATAAACTATAAAAAGATTAAAAAATAAAGCCTCTTTTTTAAAGGTTTTTTTAGACAATTTTGATATTTCTTTAGCTCTGCATAACAAGGTGTTTTTATAGATTTTTATTTTCATAAATTATTATTGATTTTTTATATGGTTTTTAATTTATTTTGATTATATTTTTTGGTTTTTTTTTATGTCAATGTATTTTTATTAAAATAAAAAAATAACCAAATATGGTAATTACCCTAACGTCTTGAAAATATAGGGGTGAATTAAATTTTAAAAGAAAATATTAAATCTCTAATCTTTTCAAGAGAAACTATAATTAAAGTTATCATGATAATGCGCTAAATCTATTGGATGATATAAATAAAAACTTATTGATATATTTATTTAGTCATCACTTTCTCTTATTGTCAGTAAAAGCATTCGTTAGTCTAAATCTGTTTAATTACCATCACAGATGGTCATCAATGTTTCCGTAGGTCTGAGAGGAAGCGCTTAAACGACTAGAAAAACTTCTGTAGCCTGAAAGTGAAAGCAAGAATTGCGGTACATCTGCACACCTTTGGAAGCAGATATTGCTAGTATGAACAATCCTAGCTAGTTTGGTGATGATGGTCTTTTTAGCTAATAGAGTACCAACGGTACTTCGGCGCGTGAGGTTATGGTTTTCATTGCCTTTCGTAGCTGGATTTAAGGTGGGGAAGATCCACTTTACTTTTATCTGATTTCAAGTGGGCATGAAACATGCGCTCGCTTACTTTTCACATTAGCGTTAGGTGATAGCCTTTCGCACAATGGGATTGAGCTACGTCTCGATCTCATTTCACTTCAATGAGCAGGATTGCTTTTGCGCATCTCGCTCATGTCTAGCTATGTTTGCTTAAAATATTTAGCGGGCGGCTTCTCTACACCTAAATAATTAGCTCATTGCTACCGTTTGATCCTTAACGTTGCGGCGTTTTGCTGTGCTTGTTGGTATTTCAACGTTTGCACCACTTTTGCTGACTGTTTGCGGACTTGACGCCGCAGCAAAAGGGCAGTACGACAATTACAGGCTCATGCCTGCTTAACAGCGCAGTGAATCTGACACGGCATTTTATAGATTGAAAGAGTAATGGTGGTTCAGGCGGGGGAGGCTTCGGCCTTGCCGGAAGGTAGCTACCGGTACTGCGAACCCTGTCTGAATCACCACTATCAATTTTCTCAATTAATGGAAGGGGTAGCAGGAATGAATAATGTTAGAAATGATTGGCATCAAGCCGATATTATTGTTGCATTACGTAAGCGTGGTCCAACCTTAGCTGCGGTATCCCGTGAAGCGGGACTGAGTTCTTCCACATTAGCCAACACGCTGTCACGTCCTTGGCCTAAAGGCGAATGGATTATCGCTAATTATCTCAACATTCATCTATCTGAAATCTGGCCTAGTCGTTATTTTGATATGGACAGTAATCTTATTGAGAGCAAAGTTCGCGAGAAATCAGCAGAATAATTATTCTAATACCGTAAAATATCAGGGAAATAGTCACCTCACTTCATCTGATTACCTACTGTGTTGTTTGATTGATGAGGTAGCATAATTGGTTATCTATCACCGTAATCTTTAATACCTTTCGACGAAATGCGTCGCAATTTCCTATCACGAGGCCAGAACGTTTAGTGTACTTATCTACTCACTGGCAACGAGTCATATATCCTTCTTTTACTGTAGGCGGTGAATTCTGATATGCTTTGCAAAATATTTTGTTCTCATGTTTTTGTGTGTGCGTCTTTGTGTGGTGAACGGTATATCAATCGGTGTATCACTTTTTGTAAAAAGACACATGATTTTATTTTAGTTATCGTTTAAAAATATATAGTTATGAGTAAACCAAAACATATTGTAGAAGTTATGATCTCCGAACAGGAGGTTAAGCAACGTATTGCTGAACTGGGAAAACAGATTACTGAACACTATTGTGACAGTGGTAGTGGGCTGGTATTGGTCGGGTTGCTGAGAGGTTCATTTATTTTTATGGCTGATTTATGCCGTGAAATTCAGATCCCTCATCAAGTCGACTTTATGACGGCTTCCAGTTACGGCAGCGGTATGAATTCCACTCGTGATGTGAAAATCCTGAAAGATCTGGACGAGGATATCCGCGGTAAGCATGTGCTGATTGTGGAAGATATTATTGATTCAGGTAATACTTTGAATAAAGTGCGTGAAATTTTGGCGCTGCGTGAGCCAAAATCACTGGCAATCTGTACCTTGCTGGATAAACCTTCCCGCCGTGAAGTTGATGTTCCGGTTGAATGGATTGGTTATTCAATTGAGGATAAATTTGTGGTGGGTTATGGTATCGATTATGCGCAACTTTACCGTCATCTGCCTTATATCGGCCATGTGGTTTTGCTAGAAGAGTAGTTTTCTCGTATCTTGGGAACGGCAACTTTCGGGTTGCCGTTTTTGCTTTGTGATTCAGGTATGGTGTGTGGTGTTGGGTTGGCTAATAAAGCCTCCTTATTACGCTATCAGGAGTGAGCCAGTATTGGTTTTATTTCTGGTCTTTTGTGCTGTGAGGCAATCCACAGTTCATATTGGGACTGCATTCCTGTCCACATTTCGGCACTAGTACCTAATGCAGCTTCCAGTCGCAGGGCCATATCAGCAGATATTCCTGCATTGCCGTTTAATATGCGAGATAGTGCAGCTCTGGTTATACCGAGAGCCTTTGCTGCCTCTGTGACAGATATGTCACCAAGATATTCACGCAAAACTATGCCTGGGTGTGCAGGTTTATGCATTTTCATTTCGTTGCCCTCAGTGATAATCTTGATAATTAACGAGAATTATATCTTCGCCCTCAAATCTAAATGTTAAACGCCAATTACCGTTAACAGATATTGCCCAGTGACTGCTAAGATTTGCTCCTTTTAGTGGATGAAGTTTCCAGCTAGGGGCATTCATATCTTCTGGTTTTTTAGCCATATTCAATGCTGTTAGCTGGATTTGCAGCTTTAGGGCATGCTTAGGTTGAATGCCGGCGGTAGAACCAGTTTTGAAAAATTTTTCCAATCCTTTGTGTTTGAAGCTTTTAATCATACTAGTCTCGTATACTGTATATGCACACTATGCGGAAGTCGTCATGGCATGTCAACAAATACATATAATTTCTGTAATATTTAAGTATTCAATGAGTGATAATTAATTAGTATTTAGATTAATTACTCATTTTACATTATTGAGGATAAGTAATTTTCGTATTCTAAAAATAATTGTAAAAATTGTCAAAAATATTATAGAAATATCCTGATTCACCTGATTAATTTAATGGGTTGATTAACTGTTGAGTATTTTATTTCTGTATGTTAAAAGTTTTTACTATTATGCTTTAGTGTTTTGACTCAATCAAAAAATACTGATTTTTACATTAATGATAATTTAATTTTATAACCTTATAAAAAAAAATTAAAAATATCTCTTACATCTTAATATTAATAACATCATTTTCCATATTCATTTTAACTTACTATCGTTCATTTTCATGCAGATATTCCATTTTTTTTGATCTTTAAGAGTTAATTAATACCTATCCTTTTAGGGAAATAGGCATGGTATCATCAGATTATCCATTTTCTGCAAATTTTTTCAGTAATTATGTTAATTTGTTTATTACAATTTTTTATATTCTGTTTCTTGTTCATATAGCAATGAACTTTAAGATGGAATATATCAATTTTAATTAAAAATAATATTTTAATGCATCGGATGGATATTTATTAATCCAATGACTATATATCATGATGAATATTTATATTATCTTTATCATGAGTTATTTTATTCTTATTACTATATGTATAAACTCGAAAATTAAAATAGCTATTCGAGGTTTAAATAGCTATACCCTATGGATTTCAAGATGCATCGCGACGGCAAGGGAGCGAATCCCTGGGAGCATAGATAACTATGTGACCGGGGTGAGTGGGTGCCTATGTCTAATGGGAATTCTCCCCTCTAGAAATGTGATGACAATGGCGTTACTTTTGTGTATTATTTAGCTCATCTATAGCGTGAGGAGATTTGTAATGAACGTGATAAGTGAGAACCGTAAAAATAAGACACTCAACTTGAGGATTAGGCAGGAGGATCGAGATTTAATAGATAGAGCGGCAAAAGTGAAGGGAAAAACCGTTACTGAATATGTTCTTGATACAATCAAACGTGATGCTGAAAATACTTTATTGGAACACTCCTTTATGGTTGTATCTCCAGAAATTTTTAATGCTTTTATTGCTAAACTTGATGCTCCGGCTGCTCCAAATGAGCGTCTTATCAAAACGGCAAATATGAAAAAACCGTGGTGATAAAATGATTAATGATCCAACTTTGTTAACAGATGATCACAATTTAAATAGTTTTACTTCAGGAATTGACACCCTGGGCAACTGGTTAACAGACAGAGCATTAAAAAATCAAAAAGAGAATGCTTCGCGAACCTATGTTGTAAGCCAAGACAGGGATGTTATTGCTTATTATTCGTTAGCTACCGGCTCAATCATGTCAGAAGAGGCGATAAGCAAATTTAAGCGTAATATGCCAAATCCCATTCCGGTGATTATTTTGGGCCGCTTAGCTGTTGATAAGCGTTATCAAGGAAGAGGGTTTGGTCGCTATTTAGTCAGAGATGCCTCCATACGTGTCGCCCAAGCGGCAGATTTAGTGGGTATTAGGGGATTGATTGTTCATGCTATCTCGGAGAATGCTAAGGCGTTTTATAAGTCTGTGGGTTTTAGTGATTCGCTTTTAAATCCAATGACGCTAATGATCACGCTAAAAGATTTAAAAACTGTTTTTAAAATAACAGATTAATACCATTTAGCAAAAATTGTTGTAAACTTTCCACTCTAGTTTAGATAATATCTCTGGAGAAAAATATTGTCATGAGTTTAAAGGGTGAAATATACTTTTTTAAGTGTGAGGAAAACATTTTAATATAATTTATAAACTGAAAATCTGTATAAATCTTCATTTAATTACGCTGTGGAAAGGATTAAATATAACCTTTTCTACAGCGTATTTTATCAGTAACTTAGAAAAATCACTTCTTATGCGTCAATTTGGAAACGGTCTGACGATAGGTCAATTCCAATTTTTCACGGCTGTCAGCCGTCACTTCAAGATCCTGCAATTGACCATTATGGATACCGTAAACCCAACCGTGGATCATCACTTTTTGGCCTCGTTTCCATGCTGATTGCATAATGGTTGAGTGACCAAGGTTATATACTTGCTCAACAACATTAATTTCGCACAGACGGTTCAGACGCTCATTGGGGGGTAATTCACCTAGCATAGAACTGTGTTTATACCAAAGATCACGGATATGTAGCAGCCAGTTGTTAATCAATCCCAGCTCGGTGCCATCAATTGCGGCTTCGATACCACCACAACCATAGTGTCCGCAGATAATGATATGTTCAACTTCCAGTACGTCTACCGCATATTGAATAACTGAAAGACAATTTAAGTCAGTATGAATAACCAGGTTTGCAACGTTCCTGTGAACAAATAAATCACCGGGGGCGGCATCAATTAGTTTTTCTGCTGGCACCCGGCTGTCTGAGCAGCCAATCCATAAGAATCGAGGTTTTTGTGCTTTTGCTAATTCTTTGAAAAAATTTGGGTTTTCTTCGTTAACCGATTCTGACCACTGCTTGTTATTGGCAAGCAGCTCTTCTATTTTTTTCATCATGATTCATAGCCTGGTAGTGTTTCTTTAAGATAGAATCATATACAACATCAATTAAAATTTTAATATTTTGTTGCTGTTTGTTTTTAATCTTTCTGCTGTTTTTGCAAAGCAAGTCAGGCAGAAAAGGAGCATTATGTTTCCACATTGCACGCAAAGGCGACCAGATAATAAAGGTGTTTTGTAATTTATGACTTATGCATTGGAGTTAACGCAGCTTACTAAGACTTACACTGATGGTGTTAAGGCGCTGCGTGGGATAGACCTGAATGTGGAAGTTGGAGACTTCTACGCATTATTGGGTCCGAATGGTGCAGGGAAGTCCACCACAATCGGCATTATTAGTTCTCTGGTAAACAAAAGCAGCGGTAAGGTTAAGGTATTTGGCTATGATATTGATACCGATATTGTGAATGCTAAACGCCAGTTAGGTCTTGTTCCGCAAGAATTTAACTTTAATCCGTTTGAGACGGTGTTGCAGATTGTTCTCAATCAGGCCGGTTACTATGGTGTACCGCGAAAAGTGGCGCAAGCCAGAGCGAAAACTTATCTATCGCAGTTAGATCTGTGGGAAAAACGTAATCAACGAGCGATTCGCCTGTCTGGTGGGATGAAACGACGTCTGATGATTGTACGTGCTTTGATGCATCAGCCTAAATTATTGATTCTTGATGAACCGACTGCTGGTGTTGATATTGAACTTCGTCGCTCTATGTGGAATTTTTTGCAACAACTGAATGCACAAGGAACGACAATTATTCTAACGACTCACTATTTAGAAGAAGCAGAAATGCTGTGCCGTAATATTGGTATTATTCAGCATGGTGAATTGGTGGAAAACACCAGTATGAAAAATTTACTCAGTCGGGTGGAATCTGAAACATTCTTCTTCGATCTGGCGACGCAAAACCCAACTCTTGAATTGGTAGGATATGATTATCGGCTGCTGGATGCCTCTACTTTGGAAGTGGATGTTCAACGCGGTCAGGGAATAAATAGCGTATTCACCCAATTAAGCGCTCAGGGTATTCATATTTTGAGTATGCGCAATAAAGCGAACCGTCTGGAAGAGTTATTTGTCAGCTTGGTGAACAACAAGCAAGGAGATAGTAAATGATTCAGTTGTATTGGGTGGCGCTAAAAACTATCTGGATTAAAGAAATTACCCGTTTTGGGCGTATTTGGGTACAGACTTTATTACCGCCGGTTATTACCATGTCGCTCTATTTTATTATCTTCGGTAGCTTGATTGGTTCGCGTATTGGAGAAATGGGCGGCGTCGATTATATGCAGTTTATTGTCCCTGGCCTGATTATGATGGCGGTGATTACTAACTCTTATGCCAATGTTTCTTCCTCTTTCTTTGGCGCGAAATTCCAGCGCAGTATTGAGGAATTATTGGTAGCGCCGGTTCCGACACACATAGTTATTGTGGGCTTTGTTGGTGGTGGTGTTGCCCGTGGTGTTTGCGTCGGTATTTTGGTGACATTGGTTTCTCTATTTTTTGTTCCGCTTCATATTCATGCGTGGTGGATGATTGTTGTCACGTTATTGATGACCTCTATTTTGTTCTCACTAGGTGGTTTGCTGAATTCGATTTTTGCTAAGACATTTGATGATATCAGCATTATTCCGACCTTCGTATTAACGCCATTGACCTATCTTGGCGGGGTGTTCTATTCATTGACATTATTACCCCCATTTTGGCAGGCGGTTTCCAAGCTTAACCCGATCGTTTATATGGTTAGTGGTTTTCGTTATGGTTTCCTGGGAATTACTGATGTTTCTTTGATAGTTACATTAAGTGTTTTGACTGCATTTATTATGATTTTTTATCTTACTGCCTGGTATTTAATTGAAACAGGGCGGGGATTAAGGACTTAATTGTAGAAAGGACTTATATTGTAGATTCTTTTGTTATGTAAGTGGTGATGAATGGGTAGGGGAAATGCATTTGCAATGTCTTCACAACTGCAATGTCTTCACAACCTACCCATTATTGAGCGCTTAAATTAATATTTAAGCTACCTGAACTGGCACGGCTTTAGCTATACGGCTCATAATATTATCACCGTCGAAGTAAGCAATATTAGGCTTATGATGACAGGCATCTTCATTAGGGATTTGTACATATGAGCAAATAATCAGCCTATCACCTGCCGCCGCACGGCGTGCGGCCGCGCCATTAACTGAAATTATTCTAGAACCACGTTCAGCGGCGATAGCATAAGTGGAAAAACGCTCGCCGTTATCCACGTTATAGATATCAATAGCTTCATATTCCAGAATACCGGCTGCATCCATAAAATTCTGATCAATTGCACAGGAACCTTCATAATGTAGATCTGCCTGAGTCACTTTCACTCGGTGCAATTTCCCCTGTAGCATGGTGCGCAACATGGTTTCTCTCCTGATTCGATGACAACTTAGAATCTGTTATTTTATTTTCCTGCATCAATAACGCCTGATACAACGGCGATTATTGCATTAAGTCTATCTGTTGATTATCGATTAAACGGGTCTGCCCTAACCAGGCAGCCATCAGAATAACCGCTTTCTTGCTTTCGGTATTTAATGGCGCCAGCGTTTCGGCGTCACGGATAAACAACTCATCAGGTACAAAACCTGCTTCGCGTAGCTGTTCGGCAGCTTGGGTGAGCAGTTGTTCTGTGTGACGTTCTCCTTGTGCCATTTTTTCAGCGATAGATCGCATGATCTTGCTGAGTTCTGGGGCGATTCGATGTTCATCGGCTGTTAAATTGTTATTACGTGAACTGAGAGCCAGGCCATTTTTATCGCGCACAGTAGGTACTGAGATTAGCGTAATGTCATAAGCCAGGTCGTCAATCATTTTGCGAATAAGTTGTAATTGCTGAAAATCTTTCTCGCCAAAGTAAGTTAAATCTGGTTGCACCAGATTGAACAGTTTGCTCACCACGGTTGACACACCACGGAAATGACCGGGACGACTGGCCCCTTCCAACATGGTAGAAAGCTCAGGAACTTCAACATAAGTCTGATGTTCCATACCATTAGGGTATATTTCCTTATCGGCAGGAGCAAATACTAGATCGACACCGTGTTGATGAAGTTTTTCGCAATCTTCCTGTAAAGTACGAGGATATCTTGCTAGATCATCCTGACGATTAAACTGCATCGGATTGACGAAAATAGAGACGATCACAATATCTGCTTGCCCTTTGGCTGTATCGACTAACGTCATATGGCCATCGTGCAAGTTACCCATTGTTGGCACTAGTGCAATGCGTTTTCCTTCCTGACGCCAGCGGCGGATTTCACGGCGTAGAATCGGTACGGTTTCGACAATCAGCATTGCTTAATACTCCTTAGTATGTTTGCAGCCTTCGGGCTAACAAAGGGTAGTTTATTAATAAAATGAATGTTCTTTACCTGGGTAGGCGCCGCTTTCTACTTGCTCTTTATATAGGCGGATGGCATCAGGTATATTTCCCGCTTCTTCAAGGAAGTTTTTCACAAACTTAGGCGGGCTTACTGTGATGCCTAGCACGTCATGCATCACTAAAATTTGCCCATCAGTCACATTACCGGCGCCAATACCGATTACCGGGATCTGTAATTCATCGGTGATAAGTTTAGCCAAATCAACGGGGACGCACTCTAGCACTAGCAGTTGTATGCCCGCTTTTTCTAAGGTAATGGCATCTTTTATCAATTGATTCGCTGATTCTTCATCACGTCCTTGGACTCTATAACCGCCCAGAATATGAACTGACTGCGGAGTTAGTCCTAAATGAGCGCAAACGGGTACAGAACGCTCGGTAAGTATACTAATGGTATCGTATAACCAGCTACCGCCTTCAAGTTTAACCATGTTAGCGCCAGCACGCATAAGCTTAGCCGCGTTTTCACAACTCTGCTCTGGTGTGGCATAACTCATGAAAGGCATATCGGCAATAATAAAAGTATAAGGTGCTCCGGCACGGACGCAACGAGTATGATAGACAGTATCTTCAACTGTCACTGGAATGGTGGTATCAGCCCCTTGTACTGTCATACCCAGTGAGTCACCCACCAGCATGACATCGATACCTTGCTCGGCAAACAGGTGGGCAAAGCTGGCGTCATAAGCGGTAATAGTTGCGAATTTACGTTTTTCGTTCTTGAGCTGATTCAGATCAGTCATGGTTATTGGTTTCATTATCTATCTTCCTTCTCCTGCAATTTTTCTTGTTATGTACAGAAATCGGCCACGGACTGAACTGAGATCCTTATATGTAATGATTAGAATCAGAGGACTGCGGTTGCAGCCAGAGCTCCAGGCCGTTTTCTGGAATATGTTTTAGTCTTTCAGATAAAGCTTCCCCGTCAGGAAATATGAGATCAGGGGCAATTTCAGCTAACGGGTAGAGCATAAATTCGCGTTGTTTTAGTCCGTAGTGAGGCACTGTCAAGCGTTCGGTATTAATCACCTGATCACCAAATAGCATGATATCCAGATCAAGTGTTCTTGGCCCCCAGCGCTCATCTTTTCTTACTCGCCCTTGAGCCAGTTCAATCGCCTGAGTGTGATTGAGTAATTCTTCCGGTGTTAGCGAGGTCTCCAGCGCGACTGCCGCATTCAGAAAATCAGGTTGATTCTGCGGCCCCATTGGTTTAGTACGATACAGTGAGGAACAGGCAATAAATTCTGTTTCTGGTAAATCCCTTAATGCAGCAAGTGCATTTTTTACTTGCTGCATAGGTTCCGCCAGATTGCTACCAACAGCGATATAAACACGAGCCATAGTTATCAGCCGTTCCTGCTCAGTCTTTGTTTATAGTGACGGCGCGGTCGTGTACGCCGACGGACAATCTCACTACCCAGGTCGGAAATCATACTCCGTTGCTGTGATGCATTGACTTGCTGAAACTCTCCCCACCAATGGGCAAGCTCTTTTAGCTCATTGCGGTTTTCGACATTGGCCCTGAGTTCCAGCAAATCGTAGGCAGCACGGAATTTCGGGTGTTCCATCAGCTTATTTGCCCGCTTACCATGACGGCGCGGCAGGCGTAGCTGTAATTGCCAGATATCACGCATGATGGTTGTCAGGCGCTTGGGAATAGCAATGGAGTGGCATTGCTCATCCAGAATATCATTCATAGCTAATGCAAAAGCGTCGTAGTAAGCCAGACCACCTTCTTGGGACAGCTTTTCCGCATGCTCAACCAGTGGATACCAGAGCATCGCGGCGAACAAAAACGCCGGATTAACCCGTTTGTCGTTCTGTAACCGGAAATCGGTATTCTTCAAAACCTGATTGACCATACGTTCCATTGGCGAGTCGTTATTTTCGGTGAAATAGCGTTGAACCAATGGAAAAAGTGGTTGAAATAGGCGGTACTCGCGCAGAAGTTGATAAGTGCTGTAGCCTTGACCGGTTTGTAAAAGTTTTAGCGATTCTTCAAACAGGCGGGCTGGTGGAATATTACTCAGCAGAAAAGCCAAACGAGAAATCGGTTCGGCGGTATCTTCGCTGATGGTCATATTTAGTTTGCTGGCGAATCGGATCGCACGCAGCATTCTTACTGGATCTTCTCGATAGCGAGTTTCAGGATCGCCAATCAAGCGGATAACACCGGTTTCCAGATCATGCAGGCCACCGGCATAATCACGCAGAGAGAAATCATTGATGCCGTAATAGAGGCTGTTTATGGTGAAATCGCGGCGCATAGCATCTTCTTCAATTGATCCGAAGATGTTATCCCGCAGTAGCATGCCGCTTTGTGCTTGTTGTGACTGATTTTTATCGCCGGAACTCGTCTGTTCATGTGGGCCACGGAATGTTGCGACTTCGATCACTTCCTGACCAAACATAATATGAGCTAAACGAAAGCGGCGCCCAACCAGACGGCAGTTGCGAAATAGTTTACGTACCTGTTCTGGCGTTGCATTGGTGGCAATATCAAAATCTTTCGGTTTCGTGCCGAGCAATAAATCACGGACGCCACCGCCAACCAGATAGGCTTCAAAGCCGGATTTATTCAGACGGTAAAGAACTTTCAGTGCATTTTCACTGATATCTCTGCGGGAAATACTATGTTGTTCCCGTGGAATTATCGTTATTAATGAGTCAGGATGAGGATTCTCCTGTTCAACCTTCCTTTGTATTTCCACATTGGATGAAGATTGATAAGGGTTTTGGCGATTAGAGTGAAGAGTTACGTACTCTTCCTGAGTAGAACGATTAGATCCGGTGACTGATCCTTCACTGGCTGCCTGTGGTTCGCGGTTAGTTTTCCCTTCGCGGATCAATAAGTTACGGCAGAAATTTGCTACTCGGTTAAAAATGGTACACCTCGATAAGTAACTAATCATATAAAACAAATAAAAACAGCGGCTAATCATAGCCTACTGTGTATTTTTTGAGAATGGTTGTTATGACTAACCGTAACTTTATTCACGTTACCTATGTATTTTACCTTGTCGTGGAATTCGGTCCAGATCCCAATGTGCTGTTGCTTTTTTCAGCAATTGATCACGAGAAAGATCTTGCCAGTTTTCTATGATAGGTTGATTAAGGAAAGATAGTGCCTCAATCAGTAATGGCCGAGGATCATCCAATGGGATCGGCTGAGCATGATTCTGTTTGGAAAGTTTATTGCCATCCTGATTCAGAGCGAGTGGTAAATGAATATAGTCAGGTATTTTCAGATTTAACCGCTGATAAAGCGCCATCTGACGGACGGTTGGTTCGATCAAATCAGCTCCTCTTACCACCTCGGTCACCCCTTGGTAATCATCATCAATAACAACCACTAAATTATAGGCAAATAAACCGTCACGACGGTGAATAATAAAATCTTCTTCAGCCATGATCGGATCGGCGTTCAGATATCCTTGCAACTTATCTTCGAAACCGTAAATCGGATGACGCTGTTTGAATCGAATTGCTGCATGATCAACGGGCAAATTTAATTCACGACAGTTTCTATCATAAAAACCATTAGTCTGGTGAATGCGTTGACGGGTACAAGTGCAGTAATAGCTTAAGCCTTGTTGTTGCAATTGATTAAGGATATGACGGTAAGCCTCATGGCGTTGAGATTGATAGAGAATTTCACCATCCCAATGTAAACCGTAATGCTCAAGCGCGTGAAGAATACGGTCGGCAGCACCGGGAACTTCTCTGGGCGGATCAATATCATCGATACGTATCAGCCACTTTCCCTGACAAGCGCGGGCTTGCAAATAGCTGCCAATGGCAGTGATTAATGAACCAAAATGCAGGTCGCCAGAAGGTGATGGGGCGAAACGCCCAATATAAGAGTGGGGACGTTCAGATTTTATCATATGGGATCAGTGGAGTTGTTTATACGGCGCCATGAAGACGCCGTATTCGGAACACCATTAATTAGCCAGCCATCTGTTTTTCACGGATTTCGGCCAGAGTTTTACAATCAATACACAAATCTGCGGTTGGGCGGGCTTCCAAACGACGGATGCCGATCTCAATGCCACAGGATTCACAAAAACCGAAATCGTCATCTTCGACTTTTTTCAGGGTTTTCTCGATCTTCTTAATCAATTTACGCTCACGATCGCGGTTACGTAATTCAAGACTGAATTCTTCTTCCTGCGCCGCACGGTCAACTGGATCAGGGAAGTTCGCTGCCTCATCTTGCATATGAGATACAGTACGATCTACTTCATCCCTGAGTTGATTGCGCCATGCTTCAAGAATTAGCTTGAAATGCGCCAACTGGGCATCGTTCATGTATTCTTCACCTGGCTTTTCTTGGTAAGGTTCTACCCCAGCGATGGCGAGAATGCTTAAGGACGAGGTTTTACGTTTTTGCCCTTCTTGCATAATACTTCTCCTACACACGCACTATCAAACAAACCCCTAGCGGGGAAAAAAACAGGCCGCTATAAATAGCAGATGGAGCATGGGTTGGCAATTGTTCCTGCCATTAGTTTCACAATGGTGTGGAAGCAAATGTATTGCATGCCTTTACACCTTGTACAACTTGGCTGCAAATAATTAGGTAAATCGATAAATTAATTATTTTAGTACAAAAGTTAACTTATCGCCTAAAATCATCCCTTTTCCGGTCATGTTGGCCTGGTAACAGATAACTTCGACCCCAGAATTTTGCGCTTGTTCCAAAAGAGATGAATAATTATGATCAATATGTGCCGCCGCCGCGACCTGCCTGATGCTGGAATGCAAAACCGCAAAGAACAAAACCGCTCTTTGCCCTTGTTCTGCTATGTGCTGCAATTCCCGTAGGTGTTTTTGCCCGCGGGCCGTAACAGCATCAGGGAAATAGCCACAATTTTCCTGGAGAAGAGTCACTGATTTCACTTCAATATAGCAATTAACTTGTTGTTCTGCCTGTAATAACAGATCTATCCGACTGTTCTCTTCGCCATATTTCACTTCGCGACTGATTTTTTTATATTCAGAAAATTCTGGAATAGCATTTTTTGCAATGGCTTCAGCGACTAAATCATTTGCTCTGAGCGTATTGACGCAAATCCAGTGACCATCCTGCGTTTCTGTTAATTCCCAACTGTTGGGGTATTTACGCTTGGGATTATCAGATGTGGAGTACCAAACCGTATCTCCCGGTGTCGCGCAGCCGGTCATTGCGCCCGTATTGGCACAATGGATGGTCAGTGTTTCGCCTTCCGGTGTGATGACATCAGCCAGGAAACGTTTATAACGACGAATTAGCGTGGCAGATTGTAAGGGTGGATGGAATTCCATAAAAACTCCTTGATGACTGATGGCATAAGATTGAAGCGGGCAATGCTACAATACCGACGGTTGAAAGTTAACTTTCTTTGTATGGAGTGTTTGTGTCTTTATTGCCTGTATATGAAGTCGTCGAGCCTGTCTTGAGTGCGTTGAAAAGTTCACAACAGGTCCTGCTTCATGCTCCGGCGGGTGCCGGGAAATCGACAGTTTTGCCATTGGAAATTCTGAAAAAAGCCGATTTTTCTGGACGTATCATAATGTTGGAACCACGACGGATTGCCGCTCGCAGTGTTGCCAATCGCCTTGCAGCTCAACTGAATGAAAATATTGGGCAGACGGTGGGTTACCGGATGCGTTCAGAGACGAAAGTGAGTACAACCACTCGCCTTGAAGTGGTAACGGAAGGCATTTTAACCCGTATGTTGCAGCAAGATCCCATGCTGACCGGGGTTTCTCTGGTGATTCTGGATGAATTCCATGAGCGTAGCTTGCAGGCCGATTTGGCGCTGGCGTTGTTGCTGGATGTACAGGCAGGGCTGCGGGATGATCTGCGAATTTTGATTATGTCAGCGACGCTGGATAATCAGCGGCTCTGTTCTTTATTACCTGATGCGCCGGTGATTACTTCTCAAGGGCGAAGCTTTCCTGTGACCAGACATTATTGTCATTTGCCAACTCATCAACCTCTTGAACAGAGTGTAGCTACCGTTGTATTGCGGTTACTCCAACAGGAACAAGGTTCTATGCTGTTGTTCTTGCCGGGTAGCGGAGAAATTCAACAGGTATTTGGACTTCTTAGCGGGAGAGTTGCCGAGGATACCGATTTGTGCCCGTTATACGGTGCGTTGTCATTGGCTGAACAACAAAAAGCGATCGAACCTTCACCATGTGGACGCCGTAAAGTTGTTTTGGCGACTAACATTGCGGAAACCAGCTTAACGATTGAAGGTATTCGATTGGTGGTTGATAGCGGTCTTGAACGCACGACGCGTTTTGAACCCAAAAATGGGCTGACTCGTCTGATCACTCAACGCATCAGTCAAGCTTCTATGACACAACGGGCTGGCCGAGCGGGACGACTGGAAGCCGGAGTTTGTTGGCACCTATTCAGCCAGGAACAGGCAGAAAGATCGGCAGAACATAGTGAGCCTGAAATTCTGAATACTGATCTCAGTAGCTTATGGCTCTCCTTATTGCAGTGGGGCTGTCATGATATTTCTCAATTGCATTGGCTAGACATGCCACCGGCGGCAGCTCTGGCAGTAGCCAAGTCGCTGTTATTACAGTTAGGCGCAGTCAATAACAATGGTCAGTTAATGTCCAGAGGCAGAAAAATGGCGGAATCCGGCAGTGATCCGCGTTTGGCTGCGATGTTATGTGCAGGGCTGGAACAAGGGGCCGATATGCTGGCAACCGCAGCTATGCTGACCGCGATTCTGGAGGAACCGCCCCGAGATGGTCAGCCGGATATCACTTATTGGGTTGAACAGCGACAGGCTCATTGGTTACGGCGAGCCAAGCAGTTAACCAGGAATATGGGCGATCATTTTGGTGAACCGGATGGTGGATTTGTTGCAATGCTATTAGCCCAGGGTTTCCCTGACAGAATAGCCAAAAATCGAGATAAGAGAGGGCGTTTTCAACTGGCGAATGGTTTGGGAACGATAATCGATGATGAAGAAAAGTTGTCTGGCGAATCGTGGCTGGTGGCTCCTTCGTTATTACAAAACAGCAAAAATCCTGATGCGCGTATTTTGCTGGCTTGTCCTCTGGATATTGAACGACTGGTACAGCAACAACCGAATTTATTCAGTGAGCAAAGTGTCGTTGAATGGGATGATAACAAAGGGACATTACGAGCATGGAAACGGCTGCAATGTGGCAGCCTGACAGTAAAAGCCCAACGATTGGCAAAACCTTCCGATGAGCAATTACAACAGGCTCTGCTAAACTGGTTACGCAGTGAGGGATTACATGAGCTGAACTGGTCACCTGCGGCAGTTCAGTTGTGCATCCGTATCCAATGTGCGGCTAAATGGTTGCCTGAAATGGAGTGGCCGGCAGTAGATAATGATGCATTAATGGCTTCTCTTGATGATTGGTTGATGCCGTTCCTTACTGGCGTGCGTGATTTGAAAGGGCTGAAACAGATTGATTTGTTGCCGGTGTTGGAAAACTTGCTGGATTGGCAACAACAACAGTGTCTGGATAATGAACTGCCTATTTATTACACTGTTCCTACCGGCAGTCGGATAGCAATTCGTTATTTCAGTGATAAACCACCGGTATTATCTGTTCGGATGCAGGAAATGTATGGCGAGCAGCAAAGCCCCTCTCTGGCAAAAGGGCGGATAACACTGGTGCTTGAACTCTTATCGCCAGCCCAAAGGCCATTGCAGATCACGCAGGATCTGGCTGCTTTTTGGCAAGGGTCCTATCGTGAAGTACAAAAAGAGATGAAAGGGCGTTACCCAAAACATTTATGGCCGGATGATCCGGCAAATACGCTACCTACTCGGCGGACAAAAAAATATTCGTAATAGAATTTACTCCTTGTTTTTTCTGGCGAATAAATTCATTAAAAAATATGAAAACCCAAATAAGAGCATCTGAGCGGTTTTGGAGAATTTTGGAATGTCTGGTGAAGATCGTCAACCAATCGGACGTAAAGGCAAAAAGTTGGTATCCCGCAGTAAAGGGCCATTAAAAAGGCGATATCGGTTGGATGATAATGGCTATGAAGATGATGACTACGATGATGAAGAGGATCAACCCATGACAACGAAAGGAATGTATTCTCGCCCACCTAAGAAAAAGTGGCGTTGGTTCTGGTTGTTATTCAAGATATTTATTATTTTTGCCGTATTACTGGCGGCTTATGGTGTCTATCTGGATGCCAAAATCCGCGATCGCATTGATGGAAAAGTCTGGGAGTTACCGGCGGCAGTCTATGGCCGCATGGTCAATCTTGAACCGGGCATGAACTACAGTAAGAAAGAGATGGTACATCTGCTGGAAGGGATGCAGTATCGCCAGGTGACAAAAATTACCCGCGCTGGGGAGTTTTCTGTCAGAGGTGAAACCATTGAAATGTTGCGCCGTCCGTTTGATTTCCCTGACAGTAAAGAGGGGCAGATCCACGCTTTGCTGACTTTCAGCGATAACCGCTTGGCGGGGATCGAAAATCTGGAAAATCAGCGTCAGTTTGGGTTCTTCCGTCTTGATCCGAAGCTGATTACCATGTTGCAGTCCCCCAATGGGGAGCAGCGGTTATTTGTGCCACGTTCTGGTTTCCCCGATTTACTGGTTAACACCTTGCTGGCGACGGAAGATCGCCATTTCTATCAACATGATGGCATCCGTATTCTTTCCATTGGGCGTGCAGCACTGGCTAACTTGACTGCCGGACGTACGGTTCAGGGGGGAAGTACCCTGACGCAACAATTGGTGAGAAACCTGTTCCTGACCAATGAACGTACTTTGGTGCGCAAAGCCAATGAAGCCTATATGGCGGTGCTGATGGATTATCGTTACAGCAAAGATCGGATTCTCGAACTGTATCTGAACGAAGTTTATTTAGGCCGAAGTGGTGATGGGGAGATCCGAGGATTCCCGCTGGCGAGCCTCTACTATTTTGGCCGTCCCGTGGATGAATTGAGTTTAGATCAACAGGCGTTGCTGGTCGGTATGGTGAAAGGGGCCTCACTCTATAATCCGTGGCGTAATCCTAAACTCGTTCTCCAGCGTCGTAATGTGGTGCTCAAGCTGTTACAAAACCAGCAAATTATTGATGAAGATCTTTATAAGTTATTGAGTGCTCGTCCACTGGGGGTAAAACCGAAAGGTGGTGTTATTACCCCACAACCGGCGTTTATGCAGCTAGTTCGTAAAGAATTGCAGGACCGACTGGGGGATCGAGTAAATGATCTGTCCGGCGTAAAAATCTTCACTACTTTGGACCCGGTATCTCAGGATGCGGCTGAAAACGCGGTAGAAGAGGGAATTGCCAACCTGAGAAAAACCCGCAAAATTGCTGACCTTGAAGGGGCAATGGTGGTTGTCGATCGTATCAGTGGTGAAATCAGAGCGATGGTTGGAGGTTCTCAACCTCAGTATGCTGGATTTAACCGAGCGATGATGGCGCGTCGTTCAATTGGCTCGCTGGCGAAACCTTCGACTTATTTGGCGGCATTGAGCGAGCCGGATCAATATCGGTTGAATACCTGGCTGGCGGATGAACCTCTTGCGGTAAAACAGCCGAACAGCAAGGTTTGGGAACCGAGAAATTATGACCGTCGTTTCCGTGGGCGAGTCATGTTGATAGATGGGCTGGCAAATTCATTGAATATTCCTACGGTGAACCTTGGATTGGCGGTTGGTCTTGATCATGTCAGCAACACATTGATCCGGCTTGGCGTACCGGAAGAAGTGATTCAGCAGGTTCCGGCCATGTTACTGGGTTCTCTCAGCTTGACACCTTTGGAAGTAGCGCAGGAATACCAGACAATGGCGAGTGGCGGCAACCGTGCGACGCTTTCCGCGTTACGTTCTGTCATCGCGGAAGATGGCGCTGTGATATATCAGAGTTACCCACAGGCTGAACGGGCTGTACCGGCTCAGGCGGCTTATCTGACGCTATATGGTATGCAGCAGGTGGTAGCGAATGGAACTTCTCGTTCTCTGAACGCTAAGTTTGGTCGTTATAATCTGGCGGGTAAAACGGGTACCACCAATGATCTGCGTGATAGCTGGTTTGCCGGAATCGATGGTAAAGAGGTGGTGATAGCGTGGGTTGGCCGCGATAACAACGACCCGACTAATCTGACAGGCGCTACAGGGGCGTTGAATGTGTATCGCCGTTATCTGGAAAATCAGACGCCGCTGATGTTGAATAACATTCCACCAGAAGGCATTGTCGATATGGCGGTTAATCAGGATGGCAGCTTTAGCTGTAGTGGCAGTGGTTGGCGAACATTACCGGTTTGGACTTATGATCCACAAAGTTTGTGCCAGCAAACAGAGGTATCAGCACCTGTTCAACAGCAAGAACAAGCACCGGGCTGGTTGCGGGAGATGTTTGGCCAATAATAAATATTTGATGAGATAAATGACAAAACGCTGATCTCTATGGTCAGCGTTTTTGTTTTCTGGGTAAAGTAGAGCGCTATTCATCCCACAGAGCTGTTCACTCCCTTTTTACCTGCTTTCCAAACATACCGCGTTATTATCCTTTTAGTCTTATGTTTGTTATTTAATTGTAAATAAATTGTTATAAATTATGAGTTATTACGCCCATCATAGGCAATAAAATCAGCAATTTTCAGAATATTCCTATATCTTCTTTAAGTGAAATCTGATTAATTGTTGATCATGTGTATTAGCTTGATGGCGATAATAATATGACGATAATTTCAATTAGCTTCACTCTCCATGCTGTAAACCAATGGAGAAGTGAATAGATGGCAATAGGATATTTCTTGCTCGTTGGTGATAAGACAACCTGTGGCGGACAGATTATCACCGGTGATCACACCATGACATTTAATGGACGGGCGACCGCTCGTGAAGGGGATACAGTTACCTGTGGCAAACATCCCGGTACTTACATGATTGTCGGTGGTGTATCTGACGTGTTTGACATGGGCCGCAAGCTGGCTGGCACGTTGGACAGTGTGAGTACTTGCCCCTGTCGGGCTAGGTTTATCAACTCGGAGATGGACAGCTATGAGAAGCAGGAGCAGCCTAATCATCGGGCTACAGCGCCTGTGAATATGGCGGCCCAGAATTTCTCGTCGCCGGTGAAGGAAACGAGAAACGTTCAGCCCGCACCTCCTGTGACTAAAGAGCCTCCAATACCGGTATTTGCGAAATCCTGCTTACGGGGTAAAGGTTGTACTGATGCCGGAACCGAGGCTGAACCGGCGAATAACTTCGGCAGAATGGCGATATATCAGGTTCCGTCATCTCCCACTCCGGCGACGCCACAAAAACCGGAACCATCTCCACAAGGTGAGAAACAGCCGCCTGAACCGGATAAACCGCAGGATAAAAAATTACCGTGGTATAAACGGTGGTTCCGTAGTGGTGAAGATAAAGCCGAAGCCGCCGCTACCGCTGTGGCCGCCACTGCCCGCAGCGCGGTAGCGGAAGGGGAAACGCTGGTGATGCGTTACATTGGCGGCGGCGCTATCAGTGCAGGACGTTGGCTGGCGGCGCCGAATCCGGTAACGGTTGGATTAATGGGGCTGTTTTATTCACCTAAGCTGAATGAAGGCGAGGAGGATTACTTAACCCCGTATCGTTTGAGCCAGATAGCGGAACAGTACGGTAAAGCTTCTACCCGTGTGCGTTTTCGCTGGATCAGAGATGAAAAAAGCGGCAGGATGACGGTTCAGGGATATCACGTCAGCCCGGAAGGTGGTCTGGATAAAGTACCGGTTCGCATGATGACGCTGAATCGGACCACCGGTAATTACGAGTTTTGGGAACCGGGAGAAAACCGGCCGACAATTTTATGGACGCCGAGCGAGCAGGAATTCAAAGTTCCACCGCATACCGGGAATGAAGAACAACCGTTTATTCCGTCGCAAATAACCGTGTTGCCGATCCCGGATAAAGTCGGCAGCGATATTGAATCGTTACCTATGCCGGAAGAGAAGGATTTTCGTGATTATATTCTGATCCTCCCCGTTCCTAATATGCCGCCGGTGTATGTGTATTTGAGTAAACCACCGGTGAAATTGTTTGAAGTAGATTTGTATAGAAATTTTGCGGGGCGACCAAGAAATGGAACGCATGCTGATCATATGCCTTCGGCAGCGGCTGTGAGAGCTAAATTGAGGAAGCGATATCCAACCTTATCAATTTCTAAATTAAATGAAGACGCTAAGGATGTTGCTGCCATTATTATTCCGGCTGAGGTACATCAAAAGTTTAGTGCAACTTATGGAGGCCGAAACTCTCTGTCTCAAATAGAGCAAGATGCTAATGATTTGAGAGCGGCTGTAGATCGTGATTTTGATGCTATAAAACCAGCGTTGAAACAGTATGGTGCAACAGAAGAGCAGCTTGAGGATGCTAGAGCTAAAATGCATAAGATTAACCAAGAACAGGAGTTATATAAATGACAGTCAATGTAGAGGCATTAATAAACAGTTTGGGTAAGCCTTATCAGGAAATTTTTGATGAGGGGTTAATCCCTTATAAGACTAAGCCAACAGGATACCCAGGAGATCCTGATATCACTTTGGATATGATTAAAGAGGGTATGTATTTGGCCTTTAAGAGGGATGGCAAAATTCTGTTTGCTATAGAGCTTCTTTTGTTTGATCAGAAGAAATCCTCCTACCAATTTCCTAATGAGTTGCCTTCTCCTTTGAAGACATTGATGTTCAGGCAATGGCTGCACGAGCAATTAGGTAAACCAGAAAAGGCTCTTCCTCCGCGAAGAATTCTCAAGAGGGATGTTGGATGGACAGAGCTATATACGTTATTGGATTTTCGGATGCCGACTAGTATGCAGGTTGATTATGACCTGTTTGAGCGTGTTGAATCTGTAATGTTCTTGCTTACATCAGAAGTACGTTGGTAGTTAGTAATAGATGGGTGGTTATTCTTGAAAGCCAATTCATTTGTGAGTAGTTTGAAAAAATAACATAGCAGTTGAATTGGTTTAACCAAGAACAGGGGTTATACAGATAATGGTAGTTGATGTTGAAGCATTAATTAATAGCTTAGGTAAAACCTACCAAGATATTTATGATGAGGGATTAATTCCTTATAAAACTAAACCAAGTGGTTTTTCTGGAGATAAAACTATATCCTTAAATATGGCGAAAGAAGGTGTTTTTTTATCATTTAATCGAGAAACTAAGGTATTTATAGAGATGACACTAACTTTAATCGTACCTGATCGTCCTAGCTTTGTTTTTCCAAACGATATACCATATCCTTTAAATAAGGAGATGAATCGTCAATGGATAGATGATAATTTAGGAAAGCCAACTAAAACCGCGCCGCCATTTAAAGCATTAAAACGTGAATTTGGTTGGACATATCTTTATTCCTATCAAGGTAAGCAGGGAATTAGCATGCAAATATCGCATGATGTTTTAGATCGAGTTAGTAGAGTTACATTCTTACCTACAAGTAGAGTACGTTGGTAGTCAATAATAAAAAGGGAGATTTTTTAATAGCCAATTCATTTGTGAGTAGTTTAAAAACAAATTGCAGATGAATTGGTTTAACTAGGAATAAAGGTTATATAAATAATGACTGATGTTGTTGCAATCATAAATAATTTAGGACAAACAGTCGATATGTTAATTGAAAAACAACTTATTTCGGCTGGGAAATTTGAGCACATCTTTAATAGTGATGAGGAGTTCCATTGTCAACCTGAGCCTGGGCTCATGCTAGTTTTTGATGAATTCACAAAAAAATTAATCTCTGTATGCATTACTTTGACATCATATTTACCTGAAATTGAAGTTTATAAAGGCAATATGCCTTCACCATTTCAACCTGTAATGGATAAAGCCGCAGTGAGAGCTATTTTAGGTCAACCTTCTGAGGTTAATGAAGCTACAGAAGTACCGATTATTGGTATGGTTGGTGGCTGGGATGTTTATATCGATTGCTTAAAAGACTTATATCCGGCAATCAATATTGTTTTTGGGTACACAATACATCAAAGGGTAAGTGATCTAACTTTTAAAAAATCTGGGTGAAGAGTAATCTCTCACTATTTATTTTGGACAATATGGGCAGCGATATTGAATCGCTGTCCATGCAGGAAGAGAAGGATTTCCGCGATTATATTCTGGTATTTCCTATTCCGAATATGTCGCCGGTGTATGTGTATTTGAGTAAACCACCGGTGAAATTGTTTGAAGTAGATTTGTATAGAAATTTTTCGGGGCGACCAAGAAATGGAACACATGCAGAATTTCAACACTATCTGAAAAGGCAGGGGATAATGGCAGATATTACGGCGATGATTAAAAGTTTGGGCCAAACAGTGGAGCAATTAGTTGAAAAAAAAACTTATTTCTGATAAAAAATTTGAATACCTTTTTGAAGGAGCTGATACGTTTAATTATGAACCTGAGGCTGGTCTTATCTTGGTATTCGATGATAAATCGAGAAAATTAAGGTCAGTTGAATTTACACTTATTAGTACTTCTGGACATTCTGGAAATAGTGAAATGTATCATGGGGAAATGCCTCCTCCGTTTACTCTATCAATGGATAAAATTGCTGTTAGAGCTTTGCTAGGCGAACCTGATGTTACCTCAGAGGAAACAAAAGTTCCTGTTATTGGTGTTGTCGGCGGACATGATTGTTATATTCGCAAACTTCAATCTGTATACCCTGATACAAATATTCGTGTGCTATATTTAAAGGATTTGCGTGTTCGAGGACTGGTTTTTGAGAGGGAAATATGATTTTTTCCTGTAAAAAATTTGAAAACCTAAGTAGAAGATATATCAGAGAAGGGGATGTAAAAATAATGACGGTTAATGTTGAAGCGTTAATTAATAGCTTAGGTAGGACCTACCAAGATATTTATGATGAGGGACTAATTCCTTATAAAACTAAACCAACAGGGTTTGCCGGTGATAGTGTAGTGTGCTTGGATATGGTTAAAGAAGGCGTCTTTCTGTCTTTCCATCGGGAAGGAAAGCGATTAAAAGAAATTACATTAACTTTGTTTGACGAGAAGAATTCCTTATACCAGTTTACTAATGAGCTGCCTTCACCATTAATTCCATTGATGTGCCGACAGTGGGTTCATGAACAATTTGGCAAACCAGAAAAATTTCTTCCACCGAGAAAAAGGCTCAAAAAAGACATTGGCTGGACTGAATTATATACATTGCTGGATTTTCGTATTCCGACCAGTATGAAGTTTGATTATGATCTATTGGAGCAAGTTATATCAGTGACATTCTTACCCACATCAGAAGTGCGTTGGTAATCAATAATAAGAGGGAAACCGTTTTAATAGCCAACTCATTTAAATAAAGAGGTAAAGTAGAATGGAACTGAAAAATAAATTGGAAGAATATACCGAAAATGAGTTTATGGAGCTGATTTTAAGAATAATATTGGATGAAGGCACAGAGGAAGAGCAAGATGCTTTATTGGAGGGGTTTATAAAAATAACTGAGTATCCTTCAGGATCAGATTTAATTTATTATCCCAAAAATGGAGAAGATGATTCCCCGGAAGGAATTTTAAAAACTATAAAAGAATGGCGAGCTAAAAACGATAAACCCGGATTCAAAAAATAAAAGGGGTTCGGTAAATTAGGAAAATGAAGGTGGTGAGGTTTATAACATGGATAATCTGCTCATATTGACACCGAAGCGGTATATAAAAATACATGCTAATAAAGGGGATAAAGTGGGATGAATTTGAAAAATAAGTTGGAAGATTATACAGAAGCTGAATTTTTAGTTCTGCTGAACAAAATCTTCGATGGTGAATGTAAAACTGAGAAAGAATATCACAGTTTAGTAAAACATATTGAGATAATTACCGAGCATCCCAGACGAAATGGACTAATTTTTTACCCAGAAAATGGAGTTGAAGATAGTCCTAGAGGTGTGCTTAAAGTTATAAAAGAATGGCGAGCTAAAAACGGCAAACCTGGCTTCAAAAAATAAAAAGGGATTCGGTAAATTAGCAAAAGGATTTCTGCGATTATATTTAACTGATTTGCGAGTAGATGTATTAGCATTTGAACAAGTTGTATAGATGTTTTTTGGAATGTTTTTTCTAATTTTCTATCTTTATTGGATGGCGGCTAATAAACCGTTATCCATGTTTATATACTAGAGGTTAGATATGAATAAAGAGGTTATATAAATAATGGCGATAAATGTAGAGGCGTTAATAAATAGCTTGGGTAAATCTTGTCAGGAAATTTTTAATGAAGGTCTGATTCCTTATAAGAGTAAGCCTGGAGGAGATTCTGGTGACGATTATGTGTCGTTAGATATGCAGAAAGAGGGGATATTTCTGGCTTTTAACCGGACCAGTAAGAAATTAACACATGTTACTCTGACATTGATCGATGAAGAACGGCCCCGTTATGTTTATCCAAATCAATTGCCGTCCCCTCTGATTAATTCAATGACGCGTGAATGGGTTAAGAAGCATTTTGGGCAGGCAATTAAGTCTTTTCCACCATGTAAGGTGTTTAACTGTCAATATGGTTGGAAAGACCTCTACCTTTACAATGTATCTGAATATGAGGAAAAGATTTATATACAATTATCCCATGATTTGCTTGAACAAGTTGAGACAATAACTTTCCTTCGTGCTGAAAGTGTGACATGGTAGTAATATCTTAAAAGCGTAATGAACGGATGCAGAATAAGATATTGGAAGAACTACATTGATTGAATGCAAAATAAGGGTAGGGTAATTAGTGATTAATATTACGAAATTAATTAAATATCTTGGGAGAACTGCCGAAGCATTAGTTGAAATTGGTGAGATACCTAAAGGAATATTTAAATTTCATTTTGAAGGGGATGAATCGTTCAATTGCGAACCTGAAAAAGGAATCACATTAGTTTTTGATTCTAAATCTAGGCAATTGAATTCAGTCCAGATAACTTTAATTGATATACATGGTGATCATGATGAATATAATGGTAGTTTGCCTTATCCATTTTTATCTTTAATGGATAAGGCAACGATAAGAGCTGAGTATGGAGAACCTACGGAGTCAAAAGATATGATAGAAGCGCCTATTATAGGTATTATTGGTGGATACGATGCTTATATAAATCGTATAAAATCTTATCAAAACGTGGAAGTCATTTTTATTTATGATGTTTATTATCGAGTGAGAGTACTTACTTTCAACACTATCTGAAAAAGGGGGAATAATGGCAGATATTATGACGATGATTAAAAGTTTAGGACAAACAGTGGAACAATTAGTTGAAAAAAAACTTATTCCAGCCGGAAAGTTTGAGTTTTTGTTTGAGAATGCTGATACATTCGATTGTGGACCTGATGCTGGCCTTACACTGGTATTTAACGCTGATTCAAGAGTATTAAAATCTGTACAAATTACACTTATTAACGCTTATGAGGGTAGTGGAGAATATAATGGAGAATTGCCTTATCCATTTTCACATTCAATGGATAGAGCAATCGTTAGAGCACTTATGGGGGAACCAGATTCTGCTGGTGGCCCAGAAAAAATCCCTGTTATTGGCATGGTTGGTGGATATGATTCTTATACACATAAGTTAAGTAAGCAATATCCTAATACAGAGATTCGTTTTCTCTATTTGGCTGATTTACGGGTACATGCATTAATATTTGAACGTTTTGAATAAATGTCTTATAGAGTTTTTTTTATTTTTATTGGATAGTGGCTAATAAACCGTTATCCATATTTATATACTAGCGGTAAGATATGAATAAATAGGTTATGTAAATAATGGCGATCAATGTTTTAGTGTTAATAAATAGCTTAGGTAAATCTTATCAGGGAATTTTTAATCAAGGATTAATCTCTTATAAAACCAAACCTACAGGGTTTTAAGATGATTAATCGTTCAATTGCTAATCTGAAATATGTTGGCGGGTTAAATAAGAATCCTAGATTATTAATGTATTGAAAGAACTTGAATACCAATATTGTCACGTTGAAATCCAAACGTTAATTTTGGGTAAGTACAGTATTCATAAAAGCCGGCTGGTCAGTGATTGGCTGGTACGTCATCCTAAATTTAACCTATTATTTTATACGTTTATTATCCCTGGCTGAATAAAATTGAACGCCTATGGTAATCCCTGTATGAAACAGTGACACGAAATCATTGCTGCTAGCATACGTGGCAGTTGCTCGAAAAAGTGAAAGTATTTTTGAATTCATTTTCCTATAGGAATAACAGAGAATAATAAAATGGAGTGTGTCATAATTATGAAGAGTTATTTATCTTTCCTCTGTTTTGATAATAAAATCAAACAACATAGCTAATGATTTTCGATGCCCATATGCTAACATGATTAGAAATTTGTTATTTTGAAATTACGGACATCATAAATAATCACTTAATAAATAATTTGATATTATATTTTCAAGGAGATATATGAAAAATGCAGTGCAAATTGTGAATGAGGCTTTAAATCAAGGAATTACTCTGTTTGTTGCTGATAATCGATTACAATACGAAACCAGCCGTGATAGTATTCCAGTGGAATTGTTCAGTGAATGGAAAAATTATAAACAAGAGTTGATCGATTTCCTGAGTCAGATCGATGCAGAAGAAGAAATTCAAACATATCAATTACAGAATATCCAACGTGATGGCAATGCAGAACATTATCCACTCTCATTTGCTCAACAACGCTTGTGGTTTATCGACCAACTTACCGAAGGTAGCCCCCAATATAATTGTCCCGGATATTTGAGATTACGGGAACAACTTAATTTCAACGCTTTTAAGGCTGCGGTAAAAACGTTGCTTGAGCGTCATGAGGCGTTACGTACCCATATTAAAATTATTGATAATGAACCACGGCAAGTCGTAGCACATTCCTATGATTTACCCATTACACTACATGATCTGACCGCATTCTCTGGAACTGAGCAAGAATCTCAAGTCAAAAGATTCAGCAAAGAAGAAGATAACTTGGTTTTTAATCTCAGTACTGATTTGATGTTGCGTATTCGTCTGATAAAGCTGGCTGAAAATGATTATGTGATTATCTATACCATTCACCATATTGCCTGTGATAGTTGGTCAATAGAAATCTTTATTAATGAACTTATCACCCTATATCGCGCGTATCATAAAGGAGAAATATCCCCATTACCGCCACTTAAAATCCAATATACCGATTATGCTCAATGGCAACGAAATTGGCTGCAAGGTGATATTCTGAAAAAACAACTGGATTATTGGCAAATTCAGTTATCAGGTATTTCTCCGCTTCACCGTCTTCCACTGGATAACCCACGACCAGAGAAACAGAGTTTCGAGGGGCATCTTAGTGAGCAACGTATTTCAAAGGATTTGACACAAGAAATAAGGGCATTATGTCACCAACATGAAGTCACATTATTCATGTTTCTGGAGACAGCCTTTGCCGTATTGTTGAGTCGCTACAGTAATGAAAAAGATATTCTGGTCGGGACACCACTTGCCGGGAGAAGGCACCATGATATTGAGCCTCTGATTGGCTTTTTTGTTAATTCTCTGGTGATCAGAACCGATTTATCCGGCCAGCCTACTTTCAGTGAGTTATTAAAACAGAACAGTCGTACTATCCTGGATGCTTATGCTCATCAAGATTTGCCATTTCAAATGCTGGTAGAAAAAATAAGTCCGGGACGAAACTTAAATTATAACCCTATATTCCAAATCGCGTTTACTCTGGAAAATACTCAGCGTGATACGACACTGGCGCGGGATAATAATATTGAACTTGAAGAGCGTCTGCTGCTGAAAGTCCGATTTGATTTGGAAATTCATGTTTATGAAGAAGAGGAAGGAGGATTATCCCTGTTATGGGTTTATGACAGCAGCTTATTCAGAAATATAACTATTGAAAGATTACTCGCCAATTATGAAACCTTGCTTGCTAATATTATTAATGTAATGAAGCCATGTATTGTTTCCGATTTAATACACAGGGAACCCTCTGTCCATGATATTCCATTATTAGCAGAAGCTGAAATACACACTTTATTACATGAATGGAATGGCCTACAGGATCATAGCCAGCATGACGGCTGTTTTCATGAACTGTTTGAGGAACAAGTTGCCCGATATCCCGAAAAAACAGCAGTTATTTTTGACGGCAATTCATTAAGTTATCGGGAGCTAAATAAACAAGCTAACCAACTCGCTCACTATTTGATAGAACAAAAGATCAAACCAGAAACATTGGTCGCGCTCTGTATTCCTCGTTCAATACGCGCTGTAGTCGCGTTACTGGGGATTATTAAAGCAGGGGGAGCTTATTTGCCGTTAGATCCCAGCTATCCGAAACCTCGTCTTCAATATATGTTGGAACACAGCGAAGCTGAGTTCATTCTGACCGAAACAAATCTGGTAGAAAAACTCCCAATCGGCCAGCAGAAAGTCGTCTGTTTGGATACAGAGACAATGCAATCACAATTGCAGCACATGCCTACGGACAATATCGCTGAACGCCCATTCCCAATAACGGAAAATAATCTGGCTTACGTCATTTATACCTCTGGTTCTACTGGTAAACCAAAAGGGGTTATGTTGGAACATAAAGGGTGGGTAAATCTGGCACTTTCACAGGCAGGTTTATTTGGTGTTGATTCATATAGCCGGGGATTGCAGTTCGCTTCCTGGAGCTTTGATGCCATGATCTTAGAAATATCTATGACACTGGCGTATGGAGCCGCACTTTATTTAATTTCAGAAACCCAACAGCACACTCCTGAATATTTGGATGAATTAGTTGATAAACACCAGATTACCCATGCTGTATTACCTCCTGCTTTGCTGCCTTATCTGGACTTTAACAAATGGCGTTCCGTTTCAACCTTGCTTTTAGGGGGGGAAGCGGTACCACCACAGATCGCTGTTCGTTGGTCACAGGGCAGAAAACTGTTCAACTCCTATGGCCCGACAGAGTGTACAGCCATTGTGACTTCGGGCTTATTAACTGATGACAAAATTACGATTGGGAAACCATTGCCCAATACTGTTATCCGTATTCTTGATCTATCAGGCAATCTGGTGCCTATTGGTGTTGCGGGGGAATTATGTATTGGCGGCATCCAACTGGCCCGCGGATATTTGAATGCTCCTGAAACAAACGCAACGAAATTTATTACTGATTTGATGGGTAAATCCCAATCCCAACGTTTATACCGAACGGGAGATTTAGCCCGTTGGTTGCCTGACGGTAGTGTGGAATTTATTGGCCGGATTGACTCTCAAGTCAAGATTAGAGGATTTAGGATTGAATTGGGAGAAATCGAAACTACACTGGCCGGACATGACGCCTTAAGCAGTGCTGCGGTTATTACTTATGGGAACGATAAGAGATTGATTGCTTATGTTTGTCCAACCAAAGATTGGCTGGATAAAAAAGGGCTGAAATTTAATACCGACAACGTTTCTCAATCCTCCGATATTAAAATTGAACTTTCAGAGCAACTTGAATCAGCACTGAAAAAACAATTACCAGAATACATGGTTCCAAGCCTTTATATTCCGCTAGAGCGAATGCCACTCACGTTAAATAACAAAGTGGACAAAAAAGCGTTGCCTATTCCAAATGAAAATGATTTCCGACAACAAGGTTATGTCGCGCCAAGAAATGAAGCGGAGAGAAAAATCAGTCAGTTATGGCAAGAAGTGTTGGGCGTTAGTCAAGTCGGCATTTATGACAACTTTTTCGTGCTAGGTGGTCACTCTCTTCAAGCAACCCGCCTTATCAGCTTAATACGCAATGATCTAAACATTGAAATACCGTTGAGCAGTGTCTTTGAGCATCCAACACTTGAGCAATTAGCACGAATCGCCACGATTTATCAGGTTAAAGAAAAAAGAAAGCATCTCCAGGCTGGGCAAGAGACAACACAGGAACTATTGGAAGGCAATATATGAAAAATGCGGCACAGATTATCAATGAGGCTTTAAATCAAGGGATTACTCTGTTTGTTATTGATAACAAACTGAAATATAAAACCAGCCGAGACAGCATTCCTCCGGAACTTCTCAGTGAATGGAAGCAATATAAACAAGAATTGATTGATTTCCTCAAGCAAATCGATTCAGAAGAGGATACGGACGCTCACCGACTGCAAGGTATTCCGCGTTATGAGCGTGCGGAACATTACCCACTTTCATTTGCTCAGCAGCGTTTGTGGTTAATCGATCAACTTACCGAAGGCAGCCCTCAGTATAACTGTACAGGTGATTTCAGATTGAGAGAGCCGCTCAATCTCAAAGCTTTTGAAGCTGCAATAGCAACATTGCTTGAACGCCATGAATCGCTGCGTACTTATTTCAAAATTATTGATAATGAGCCACGGCAGGTTATCGCTACTGCTTATGATTTGCCGATTACCATACATGATCTGTCCACACTTTCAGAATTTGAGCAGGAACAACAGCTTAAACAACTCGGTGAGCAAGAGTGGAAACAAGCTGTTAATCTCAGCACTGACCTGATGCTGCGTATTCGGTTGCTAAAATTAACAGATGATGATTATTTTATTCTCTATACGATTCATCATATCGCTTGTGATGGCTGGTCGCTGGCAATCTTTATCAGCGAGCTGCTGACATTATATCGCGCTTATTGCCAAGGCGAGGGTAATCCTCTGCCGCCATTACCAGTTCAATATACTGATTATTCCCAATGGCAGCGGGACTGGCTGCAAGGGGATATTCTGCAAAAACAACTGGATTACTGGCAAAACCAATTATCAGGTATTTCTCCCCTTCACCGTTTCCCACTGGATAATCCACGACCAGAAAAACAAAATTTTGAAGGGAATGTTCATCCACAACGTATTTCAAAAGCTTTGACCCAAGAAATTCGAGCACTGTGCGCCAAACATGAAGTGACGTTATTTATGTTTCTGGAAACGGCTTTTGCTGTGTTGTTGAGTCGTTACAGTAGTGAAAAGGATATTCTGGTTGGCATGCCGCTTGCAGGCCGAAGACACCGTGATACTGAGGCTTTGATTGGATTTTTCGTCAATTCATTGGTGATAAGAACGGATTTATCCGGTCAGCCTACATTCAGTGAACTATTAAAACAAAACAGTCGTACGATCCTGGATGCTTATGCACATCAAGACCTGCCTTTTGAGATGCTGGTGGAGAAAATCAGTCCAGAACGGAATTTAAATTATAATCCTATTTTCCAGATCATGTTTGCAGTACAGAATAATCAACGAGATACAACGCTGGAGCAGGATAGCATTGTTACATCTAAAGAACGTTCCCTTCTGACCACCCGATTCGATTTGGAAGTCCATATTTATGAAGAAGACGAAGGTGAGTTATCCATTGGATGGATCTCTGACACCAGCCTGTTCAGAAATGCGACCATTAACAGATTAATCGCCAATTACGGAATTTTGCTGACTAATATTGTTGATGTGATGAAGCATCATACTGGTATCAGCGAGCCGTCCGTTCATGACCTTCCATTATTGGCAGACGCTGAACGGAATACCTTACTGCATGAATGGAGCGGGCCACAAATTCCTTATCCGACCGGGAAATGTTTCCATCAACTCTTCGAAGAGCGGGTATCACAATACCCTGAAAAAAATGCACTGATTTTGGGCGATGACACCCTGAGCTATCAGTCATTAAATGAGCAAGCTAACCAATTGGCGCACTATCTGCTTGAACAAGGGATCATACCGGACACGTTGGTCGCACTTTGCATACCAAGGTCACTACAAGCGGTTGTGGCATTATTGGGTATTCTTAAAGCGGGTGGCGCTTATGTACCGTTAGACCCCAGTTATCCGAAAGCCCGCCTCCAATATATGTTGGATCACAGTGAAGTCGAATTCATCCTGACCGAAACTCACCTGGTTGAAAAACTGCCAATTAGCCAGCAGAAAGTGATTTGTCTGGACACAGAGATAGTCCAGTCTCAGCTACAACATATGCCTACGGGTAATATTACTGAGCGTCCACTTCCGCTCACGGAAAATCATCTGGCTTATGTGATTTATACTTCCGGCTCTACCGGTAAACCGAAAGGGGTGATGCTGGAACATAAAGGGTGGGTGAATCTGGCATTCTCGCAAGCAGATTTATTTGGCATTGACTCACATTGTCGGGTGTTGCAGTTTGCCTCCTGGAGTTTTGACGCCATGATCTTAGAGATGTCTATGACATTGGCCTATGGCGCAATACTCTATTTGATTTCTGAAACCCAACGGCGTTCCCCTGAATTGCTGGATGAAGTGGTTGAAAAACATCAGATAACCCATGCTGTACTACCACCCGCATTGCTTCCTCATCTGAATTTTAACAAATGGCGTTCTGTCTCAACTTTGCTTTTGGCGGGTGAAGCAGTACCACCGCAGATTGCTGTTCGTTGGTCACAGAATAGAAAACTGTTTAACGTCTATGGCCCGACAGAATGTACATCCATTGTCACCACAGCGTTACTCACTGACGAGAAGATTACGATTGGAAAACCGTTGCCTAACGTTGTGATGCGTATTCTTGATCCGGAAGGTAATTTGGCTCCGATGGGCGTTATCGGGGAACTGTATATTGGCGGCGTTCAGTTAGCACGTGGTTACCGAAATTCACCGGAAATCACAGCAAGGCAGTTTATCCGAGATCCATTCAGCTCACATGTAACGGATGGCAGGGAAAACAGGCTTTATCGAACTGGCGATTTAGTGCGCTGGACACCGGATGGTCAGTTGGAATTTATCGGCCGTGTTGACTCTCAGGTTAAGATCCGTAGTCATCGTATAGAGTTGGGTGAAATTGAGACAGTTTTGTCCGGGCATGATGCTTTAAGCAGTGCTGTTGTGATCGCTTATGGTCAAGATGAAGATAAAAAACTCATTGCGTATGTTTGCCCAAGTACAGAGTGGTTAGGTGAAAAAGCGGTTGAGTTTAACGCAAGCAGCGTTGAGAACTGGACAGAAATTTTTGATGAGCAGTACCGTCAACCCACAACGGATAGTACTCGAAAAGAGAGCGTTCAGAACGGTGATGCAGTCGCATCAGACAGTGATTTTGGCGGCTGGATGAACAGCTATACTGAACAACCGATTGTCCTTGAGCAAATGGAGGAGTGGTTAGCAGGAATCATGCACAGGATTAAAGCCCTGCATCCTCATCGCTTACTGGAAATCGGTTGTGGTACCGGATTATTGCTGTATCGCTATGCTGAACAGTGCGAATCAGTGGTGGCGACCGATATTTCGGCTGAGGTTTTAAATCGGCATCAACATATTCTGCAACAACGTGGCTGGTCACATGTGCAGCTCAGAAGAGGAGATGCACTCAACTTAGGAGCATTGAGTGCTGATGAATTTGATACTGTCGTGATTAACTCTGTTGTCCAATATTTCCCCAATGTTCAATATCTGGAAAAAGTACTTGAACAGTTAATACCGGCAGTTGAAGCGGGTGGGAAAATCTTGCTGGGAGATATCCGCAATTTAGATCTATTAACCGCCCATGCTACAGCGATAGAGCAAAGTCATCTTAACGGGCAGCGTATTCAGGTAGGAGCGCTGGCGAACCGTATTCAGCGGCGTTTACAACAAGAACCCGAGTTTTTACTTAGTCCAACTTATTTTGCCCAATTACCGGAGCGTTATCCTGAAATTGGCCGGGTTGATATTCTGGTTAAACGTGGCATCGGCGACAATGAAATGTTGCGTTATCGTTACGATGTCATATTGCACAAAAGCGATGAAAACACCAAATCTTGTCATGAATTACTGTTAAATTGGCATAATTTCGATTCTTTTGAAAGTCTGCGTAATTTATTGCAGATGGGCGCAGAGGATATATTAGGTGTTTCAGGTATCCCCAACGCCAGAATTAAAGATGACCTCACTTTGGCAGAAGGGCTGCGTCACTGGTCAGCCAATCAGATGATCACGCCACCAGAAAATGCCGGCAGTTTCTCCCCACAGGCATTACAACAGGTTAGGGAATTCGAATCTTTATTGCAATACGCTGAACAGTGTGGTTATCAATGCGGCATTACATGGTCACAGCAGCAACTTGATTTGTTGGATGTGATTTTTAGTCGTGGAGAGTTACCACCGGTACAAGCACGTACTAACTACAGTCAAACCCATTTAGCTAATTATCCGCAAATTTCGGCCATTAGTGGGGAACTTTCAGAATTACTCGAATCCGCACTGAAACAACAATTGCCAGAATATATGGTTCCAGGTCTCTATATTCCTTTGGAACGAATGCCACTAACGTTAAATAATAAAGTGGATAAAAAAGCATTACCGATCCCAAATGAAGACGATTTACGCCGCCAGAATTATGTGGCGCCAAGAAATGAAATGGAAATTAAGATCGGTCAGTTGTGGAAGCGGTTATTGAATGTCAGTCAAGTTGGCATCTATGACAATTTCTTCACATTGGGTGGACATTCACTACAGGCAACCCGCCTTATTAGTTCAATACGTAACGAATTAGAAATAGAAGTTCCGTTGAGAAGTGTTTTTGAACACCCGACACTTGAGCAGCTATCACAGATTGTCACTATTCATCTTATCAAAGAAAAAAGAAAACATTTCCAGGCTGGGAAAGAGACAGCGCAAGAACTATTGAAGGGTGAGATATGAGAAATGCCGCGCGAATTATTAATGAGTCTTTAGAGCAGGGAATTACTCTGTTCGTTACTGATAACCGTTTACAATACGAGACTAGCTGCGGCAGTATTCCACCAGCCTTGCTCAGTGAATGGAAACAACATAAACAGGAGTTGATTGATTTTCTGAACCAGCTCGATTCAGAAGAGCAAACTCATCACTTTTTGCAAGATATTCAGCGTGATGGTAAAGCGGAACATTATCCGCTTTCATTTGCTCAACAACGACTATGGTTTATTGATCAACTGGATGGAGGAAGTCCCCAATATAACTGTATGGGGGATTTCAGGCTGCGGGAATTCATTAACATAAAGGCGTTTGAATCAGCCGTTAAGGCATTACTTGAACGCCATGAAGTCCTGCGTACCTATTTTAAAATCATCAATAACGAACCGCGGCAATTTATTGCCGCTGATTATGATTTACCGATTACACATCATGATTTATCTGCGTTGTCTGAAACTGAGAAAAACGATCAGGTAAAACAACTTAGTAAGGAAGATGAGAATCTGATTTTTAACCTTAGCGCGGACCTGATGTTGCGCATCCGGTTAATAAAATTGGCAGCAGATGATTATCTTATTATTTATACGATACATCATATCGCCTTCGATGGCTGGTCGATGGCAATATTTCTCCATGAATTTTTCACGTTATACAAAGCTTATAGTCAGGCTAAAGCAAATCCGCTACCGCCGCTGAGAATTCAATATGCCGATTATGCCCAGTGGCAACAGGGTTGGCTGCAAGATGATGTGCTGAAAAAACAACTGACATACTGGCAGAATCAGTTAGCCGGAATTTCATCCGTCCACCGTGTGCCGCTGGATAATCCACGTCCGGAAAAACAAAATATCGAAGGGCGGCTTCATCTACAGCGCATTTCAGCACATCTTACCCAAGCAATCAGAACATTATGTGCCAAGCATAAAGTTACACTATTTATGTTCTTGGAAACGGCTTTTGCCGTATTGCTGAGCCGCTATAGTAATGAAAAAGATATTCTGGTTGGAACTGTTATTGCCGGCAGACAACATCCTGATATTGAACCTCTGATCGGTTTTTTTGTTAATTCATTGGTTATCAGAACAGATTTATCCGGTCAGCCGACGTTCAGTGAATTATTAAAGCAAAACAGCCGTACCATCCTGGATGCTTACGAACATCAAGATTTGCCATTTGAGATGTTGGTGGAAAAGCTCAGCCCGGAACGAAACCTAAACCATAATCCCATCTTCCAAATCATGTTTGCAGTACAGAATAACCGACGTGACGCAATACTGGGACAGGATGATATTATTGAACTCGGAGATAATTTATTTAGAACAACCCGGTTTGATTTGGAAATTCATGTTTTTGAAGAAGAGCAGACAGGCGAATTATCTATAGTATGGATTTCAAATACCAGTCTGTTTTATAGCAGTACCATTGAAAGATTTATCGCCAATTACGCAACCTTGCTTTCTGGCATTGTTGAGGTAATGACAGATGATTCAGTAAATAAAGCGCCCTCCATTCATGAACTCCCATTATTGTCAGAAGCTGAAAAGCATACCTTACTGCATGAATTAAATGGGCCACAGAACCATTACCCACAAGGGCGCTGCTTCCATGAGTTGTTTGAAGAACAGGCGGCACTGAATCCTGAAAAAACCGCGCTGGTTTTTGGTGAGGAAAGCTTAAGTTATCAGGCGGTTAATGCTCAGGCCAATCAATTGGCGTATTACCTGATTGAGCAGGGTATCCAGCCAGATATTCTGGTTGCAATTTGCCTTCCCCGGTCGTTGCAAACGGTGATTGCACTGCTGGGTATTCTCAAAGCGGGTGGCGCTTATGTGCCTTTGGATGCCAGTTATCCGCAAGCCCGCCTGCAATATATGCTGGAGCACAGCGGGGCTGAATTTATCCTGACCGAAACACCGCTGGTTGATAAATTGCCTATCAGTCAGCAACGTGTTATCTGTCTGGATGCCGAAACAGTACAGTCATATGTGCAAAACCTGCCCACCGACAATATCGTTCATCGTTCAGTGCCCCTGACAGAAAATCATCTGGCCTATGTTATTTATACTTCTGGCTCTACCGGCCGGCCAAAGGGGGCGATGCTGGAGCACAAGGGTTGGGTGAATCTGGCACAAGCACAAGCTGCGTTATTCGGTGCGGATGCTGATATTCGCGGGTTGCAGTTTGCTTCCTGGAGCTTCGACGCCGCAGTGTTGGAAATGGCGATGACCCTGGCCTATGGCGCCACACTGTATTTGATTTCAGAAACACATCGCCGCTCGCCTGAATGGTTGGATGAGATAGTTGAAAAACACCACATTACCCATGCCATACTCCCACCTGCGCTGTTGCCTCACTTGGACTTCAACAAATGGCGCACAGTTTCAACCTTGTTGCTGGCAGGGGAAGCGGTGGCGCCGCATATTGCCGCGCAGTGGTCGCAGGGCAGAAAGCTGTTTAACGTTTATGGCCCAACAGAATGTACTTCGATTGTAACCTCCGCCTTATTAACAGCCGATAAGCGAGTGACGATTGGAAAACCGTTGCCGAATACTGTGATGCGTATCCTGAATGCTGACGGTAATCTGGCACCTATTGGGGCTGTCGGGGAACTGCATATCGGCGGTATTCAACTGGCACGGGGGTACCGTAATGCACCGGATATCACGGAAAAACAGTTTATCCGTGATCCTTTCAGTACCAACCCGGCAGACCGACTTTACTGTACGGGTGATTTAGTACGCTGGACGCCGGAAGGTGAGTTGGAATTCATTGGCCGCCGGGATTCGCAGGTTAAAATTCGCAGCCATCGCATTGAATTGGGGGAAATCGAGTCTGTGCTGGCGGGGCAGGAGATTTTAAGTAATGCTGTCGTGATCGCTGATGGTCATGACAGCGAGGAGAGGAAACTCATTGCTTATGTTTGCCCGAGTACGAATTGGCTGGCGGAGAAAGCGGCCGCTTTTAATGCAGATTACAGCCAAACGCATTTAGCTGATTATCTGCGACTTCCTGCTATTAGAGGAGAACTTGCAGAGCTACTGGAATCCGCCTTGAAAAAACAACTGCCTGACTATATGGTGCCCAGTCTCTATATCCCATTGGAACGTATTCCACTGAATTTAAACAATAAAGTGGATAAAAAAGCGTTGCCTATTCCAGATGAAAATGACTTACGTCGTCAGGCTTATATCGCGCCGAGAGATGAAATCGAGGAAAAACTCTGTCAGTTATGGCAAGAACATCTAAAAATCAATCAAATTGGTATTTATGATAATTTCTTCTCACTCGGTGGTCATTCACTCTTAGCAGTTAAAATAACCGCTGCTATAAGAAATACGTTAACCAATCATTTCAGTATGCATGAGTTGTTTGCGAATCCAACTATTGCTCAGATTGCAAGTGTGATTCGTCACAGTCATAAGCATGAAATATCCGCACCAAAGACAACTCACAATATATTTGATGGAAAAATGCCTATTTCTTATTGTCAGAAAATGTATTGGTATTTTGTTCAAGAAACGTTGTTAGAGGACTGTTTCCACGTACCCATTACTTTACTAATGGAAGGAGAATTGAATTACAGTGCGTTGGAAAAAAGTTTAAATACCATCTTGGAACGACATGAAAGTTTACGTTTTAAGTTTTATCAAGAAAATGAGCAGATTTTCATGCAGCCTGATAACAATATGAAAATCAATCTTCAAGTTATTGAAGCGTTACCAAGAGGAATCGAGAGAGAACAAATTATTATTGGAATTAACAAGCTCTGGGAAGAGAAATTAAGAACACCTTTTGATGTTTATAATGGCCCGTTAATCAAGACATTCCTACTGCCTGTTTCGGAAACAATCACGGTATTATTGATTGATGTACACCATATTATCTCCGATGGATGGTCTATCAATATCATTATGAATGAGTTTAAACAGTTATATACCGCTTATTCACAGGGGCAAGAAAACACATTGCCACCCGTTGCCATGCAATATTCTGGTTATGTTTATGAGTTGCAAGAAATCCATGCGACTGAGGAGGCTAAAAAACAAATTAAATTCTGGCAACAACAATTTGCTGATGTTAATCCAGAGCGCGATTTTCCAGTTTCTTTCAGAAAACATCTGGCTTCAAAATATCGGTCTCATGCCCGTCATATCAAAATACCTGATTCGCTGGATAAAGCTGTTTTGCAATATTGTGAAACTCATAAAATCACACCTTATATGTTATTTATGGCTTTGTTCCACACTTCTCTTTTTATGCACTCCGGTGAATCACAACATATTGTCACCTCGCCAAAAGCTGACCGAACTCGCATAGAAAGCCATCAAACAATAGGATTATTCTTGGGTGACTTGATAGTAAAATCCAATATCAATAAGGAAATGAGCCTACAAGGAATTATTAAGCAGGTTAGCCAGTCTATTCATCGCGCCATAGAGAATTCTAATATCCACATGTCTGTCGTGATTGACATGGTGGGAGAAAAGGCGAGGGAGGGTATATTTAACGTTCTGTTTAACTATTTGGATGCACAAAATTTCTATGATTTTATCGACGTGTCTAAAGATGAAAAATTATCATTGCCAAATCTTGATGTGGAAGTGATAGATACCGAAATAATTCCTTTTGAATCACTTGGGATGAATTTCTTATACATGCCACAAAATATCAGTTGTGAACTCAATTACAACCCGGAACTGTATACAGAAGCAGTCATTGATAAGATGGCTACATATTATGAACGATTGCTAAATGTCATCGTATCCGGCCAAGAAAAAGAGAGTATCAGCCAGTTTTATAGCTAGATTTTTCTGAAAAATAAAGAGATTGGCTTCAGGGATGAGGCTAATCGTGACATTTGTTTCATGATTATCAAATCTCTTTTGATTTATGTATCAAGATCTGTGATAGGATTTGGGATATTCCAGTCAATATCAAGAGGTTGTATGAGCCATAAAGCTAAATTGTTTATGGATGGGAAGAGTCAAGCGGTACGCCTGCCAGCAGCTTATCGGTTTGATTCTGATAAAGTTTTTATTCGAAAAGATCCTGAGACAGGAGATGTAATACTGTCCTGTAAGCCACACGATTGGGCCGGATTTTTTGCGGCATTGAGGGGAACAACTGTTCCTAATGATTTTCTGAGTAAAGATGAGCGGTGTCAGCAAGAACAATCTTGTGATCCATTCGAAGGATGGAAAGAATAAGCGCCGTAAAAATACGGCGCTGTTATTTGAAAAAAAGAAATTATTTCAGCTTGGCAAAGCAGCGAGCGGCCGCATCAACAGTACGCTGAATATCTTCATCAGTGTGAGCGATAGACATAAAACCCGCTTCAAATGCGGAAGGCGCTAAATAAACCCCTTCATCAAGCATCAGGTGGAAGAAATGTTTAAAGCGCTCAATATCGCAATTCATCACATCCTGATAGCAAGTGACGGTTTCTGCATCAGTAAAGAAAATACCGAACATCCCGCCAACATGGTTGATTACCAAAGGAATGCCAGCCTCTTTTGCTGCTTTCGTCAGGCCAGCAGCCAGATTATCTGTTAGTTCAGTCAAACGTTGATGAACGCCGGGTTGAGACACTTCTTTCAGACAAGCAAGGCCGGCAGCCATCGCAATCGGGTTGCCGGATAGGGTTCCTGCCTGATAAACAGGGCCAATTGGCGCTAATTTCTCCATCACTTCATAACGCCCGCCGAAAGCGCCAACGGGCATACCGCCGCCAATGATTTTGCCAAGGCAAGTTATATCGGGTTCGACACCGTAATAAGATTGTGCGCCGGATAGGGCGACGCGAAAACCGGTCATCACTTCATCGATAATCAACAAAGCGCCGAACTCATCACACAACGTGCGTAGACCGGGCAGGAATTCTGGTTGTGGCGGTACGCAGTTCATATTGCCCGCAACCGGTTCGACGATAATACAGGCGATCTCTTGCGGATATTTTTCAAATGCTTCTCGCACGGAGTCCAAATCGTTATAGGTACAGGTCAGTGTATGTTTGACAAAATCAACCGGAACCCCAGGCGAGTTTGGTTGGCCGATGGTCAACGCGCCAGAACCGGCTTTCACCAGCAAGCAATCAGCGTGGCCGTGATAGCAACCTTCGAATTTGATGATCTTATCGCGGTTGGTATAACCACGAGCCAGACGGATAGCACTCATGGTCGCCTCGGTGCCTGAGTTAACCATGCGCACCATATCCATCGATGGCACCAGTTCAGTCACCAATTGCGCCATTTCCACTTCGGCGGCGGTGGGGGCGCCAAAACTCAACCCTTGCTCTGCGGCTTTGATAACGGCATTGCGGATAGCGCTGTGGTTATGTCCCAGCACCATTGGCCCCCAGGAACCGACATAATCGATATAGGCTTTACCATCAACATCATAGAGATAAGCGCCATCAGCATGTTTGATAAACAGCGGAGTACCGCCAACGCCATTAAATGCACGTACCGGAGAGTTGACGCCGCCGGGAATAAGTTGCTTTGCCTGAGAATAGAGGATGTCGGATTGGCTCATGAAAGGCTCCTGAATCTAGTTTTAAGTGGATTTGCCGTTTGCCCCACGGATTATAATGCTCTTAGAACGATAATTCCGGGTTTATTCTTTACGTAATCAAGAAATGGTGAATCGACAACTTTTTTATTCGCAGCAAGTGAGGATGCATTCCTCAGCATTGGGCCATGATCCGTCATAATAAAAATCCCTGTATGTGTGACATCCAGCCCGGCAAGATGGGTATATATTCCAATATAATCGCCCGTTTTTAAGTTCTTAATAACGGCATCATTGACCTTATCGCCTGGAATATATTTGATCTCTCTTTTGGTGACACCCAGTCCGGGGATATATTCGCTACCATCAGCCTTTTTATTTAGGCTTTTTGTGATTGTTATGTAAGAAGGACTTATTTCATCCGTTACATCTTTGGCATTTAATTTTTCTCTGGTTGACCAATCTGTAAAGAAGTGTTTTCTTTGCAAAAAGCTAATCTTTCCGTCGATATATCTTGTCTGGATGAGATTTTTTACAAAATCATTTTGGTCGTTGGATTTCCTTAGCGATTCTACATAGTCAAGAAAAGTAAAACAGTCTAACCCGCTAAAATCTATCACTAATTTTTCGGGTTCAGTCGGGGAACCAATAAGTTTGTTTGCGGCATAAGGTGTGCCCAGGAATTGATAAGAGACGTTTTTTTATTATTTCACCTGGATTATCTTTATTTCCCGGTTTTACCTGGTTGTCTATAATTTCATTAATTTTTTTTCGCGGTATAGCTGTCAATATCGGCTTGTTTGCTATGAGTAGCACAGCTTGCCAGCGCGGCAACAAGCATCAGTGGTAACATTTTTCGCATAGGAACTCCATGTGATTACTTTGAAAAATATTCAATAAAGTAACTAATCATGATGATAAATCAATATTTTTCCTTCTTATTGCTAATTGATTGACTAAGGATTTAACTATAGTGACGGCTTAATGTCCTTTGGGGCTATCGTAACAGGCTGGCAATAGTAAGCTACAGGTGTGATAATTTTTTGGCGGTTGGTGTGTTGTCAAAATGACAAAACTTGAACGAACCAATCAGGTATTGGATAATCCGAGTTATTAATGATCGGCAAATTTTTGTTGTCTTCTAAATATCTTTGCCGGGTTCCAGTCTGGAGTAAAAATGATGAGCGATGATATCGCATTACCTTTGCAGTTTACGGATGCTGCCGCTAACAAAGTGAAAATCTTGGTTTCGGATGAAGAAAACCCAAACTTGCGTTTACGGGTTTATATCACCGGTGGAGGATGCAGTGGCTTCCAGTATGGTTTTACCTTTGATGATCAAATAAATGAAGGTGATATGACCATTGAGAAGCAGGGGGTGGAGTTGGTTGTTGATCCGATGAGCCTGCAATATTTGGTAGGTGGTTGTGTGGATTATACCGAAGGTCTGGAAGGTTCACGTTTTATCGTCACCAACCCTAATGCGAAGACAACCTGTGGTTGCGGCTCTTCTTTCAGTATTTGATTCTAGGGAATATCCCGCGATGACAGGTCTATGAATGTTATTGCGGGATATTCCTGTCATCTTTCAAATAATTTTGATTTATCAGGAACCATCATCGTTCAATTGCCGGCATAGCTGTTCGGCTGCCAGAATGATGCGCGGTCCTGCGCGATGAAACCAATCTTCATGTAATGTAATCACTTTGGCGCGTAATTGTGGATGCCAGAAATTTTTAATTAATCTGACCTGTTCTTGCCCGCCGCTGATAACAATTATCTCAGGTTTCCTGATGAGTACTTGCTCCCGACTGACTTGGGGCCAGGGGACGGGGCTGTCGGCAAAAATATTTCTGCCGCCACAAATTGAAAGCACTTCACTTTGCAGTGTTTGTCCTGAAGCGGTAAACAGAGGATAAGTGCCGAATTGTAAAAAGACCGGTTTGGGGGTTGTAGTAGCGGCATATTTTTGTTGCAAATTGGCAAATCGTTGACGAAGTTCAGTCGCGGATTTTTTTGCTTTTTCTGGGTGAGGACTATATTCAGCGAGCCGTTCTAAATCCTGCGCTATCTGTTCGGTGGTGGAGGGATCGGAATAAAAGATTTTAATGCGAAAAGCAGCAAGTTGTTCCAGTGGACGTTGGGGATTACCTCCGCGCCATGCCAGAATCAGATCAGGTTTAAGAGTAATAATGCGTTCCAGATTGACGCCTTGCCAGTTAGCTACTTGCTCAAGTTTACGGGCTTGAGGGGGATAATCAGAGTAGGCGCTGGCGGCAATTAAATTGTCACCTAACCCGGCGGCGTAGGCTAATTCAGTGGTTGACGGAGATAAACTGATTACTCGTAAGGGAGTGGCATACAGAAAATGGCTGAAACTACCGAGAAACAGTAAAAGCAATAATCCAATTGAACCCGTGCTTTTTATCCATTTCATCGATGTGCGCTCTTTAAAACATGAAATATGTTGCCCGCAAACACGCCCGAAAATATTAATCAGGGCGTGTCAGTAATATATTATTTATCTTTACTCAGCGTTGTCAGCATTGCGTTGACCATCAATGTAGATTGACGGGCTGCCACGGCAAGAAATTCATCAAAGCTGATATGAGATTCTTTATCTGCCACGTCAGAAATAGCACGCACAACGACAAACGGAGTGTTGTATTGATGGCAGACATGCCCTATCGCTGCGGCTTCCATTTCTACCGCGGTCACTTGTGGGAACGTCGCCCGGATACGCGCCAGTGGTTCCGCGCCATTAATAAAGGCATCACCGCTGCAAATCAGTCCATGTACTGCGTTCAGATTCAGTGAACGAATACACTCTTCCGCCAGAGCAATGAGTTGGTCATCCGCCACAAAAGCCGGAGGACATTGCGCCATTTGACCGGGTTCATAACCAAACGCGGTGACATCAGCGTCATGATAGCGAACTTCGCTGGATACCACGATATCACCGACTTGTAGCTTCGGATCAAGGCCGCCGGCTGATCCAGTGTTAATAATCACATCAGGTTGACAATGTTCAAGCAGCAAAGTTGTACCAATTGCGGCAGAAACTTTACCAATACCGGATTTTAACAGTGCGATCTCCACGCCGTTGAGCTTACCGGTATAGATTTCGCAACCACCTCGTGACAGTGTTTGGCAATCTTCAATTTGATCGCGCAGTAAAGTCACTTCTTGCTCCATAGCACCTATCACGCCTACTTTCATGATGTCATACTCGCTGTTGATTAATTAATCATATAAAATCATCTCGTGTTTGAGTTTAACATTGAATTCGGAACAATCAGATAATCTGTGATGTAAAACAGTGCTATCTCACAAGTCGGGGGATAAATGTCCGGGATAGACTTTAGTCAGAAGCTTAACTATCAGCGTAAATACCGTCAGTATCATATTGATCCTAATGATGAAGAACAGGTTATTCGCCAGTTTGAAAGCGATCGTGGGCGGATTATGAATTCAGCGGCTATTCGCCGTTTACAGCAGAAAACACAGGTTTTTCCGCTGGAAAATAATGCCGCTGTCCGCAGTCGCTTGACGCATTCATTAGAAGTGCAACAGGTTGGACGCCATATTTCAAAAACGATTATTAATGAATTGAGAACGCGTAATTTGCTGGCCGATTACGGGCTGGACAAACGGCTATTATCATTTGAAAGTTTGATTGAAATGGCTTGTTTAATGCACGATATTGGTAATCCGCCATTTGGTCATTTTGGTGAAGCGGCAATTAAAGATTGGTTTGCCAGAAAACTCGACCTTAATTTTTCCCTGGAAAATATTAAGCGGGAAGATCAATGTGAAATACCCTCATTGCGTTTGTGTGGTGATGTGAAAAAAGATCGCTTTCGTCGCCAGTTGCGTAAAGATCTGTGTCAGTTTGAAGGGAATGCTCAAGCTATCCGAATGGTGCATAGCTTATTAAAACTCAATCTGACTTATGCCCAAGTTGGCTGTATTCTAAAATATACTTGTCCTGCTTTTCGTCTTGAAGAAACACCAAATCAATTTAATTACTTGATGAAAAAACCGGGTTTTTATTGGTCGGAAGCGCATTTTGTGCGCGAATTACGTCGTGAGCTTAAAATGGGTGAATTTTGTCGCTTCCCACTGACTTATATTATGGAAGCGGCAGATGATATCTCTTATTGCATTGCTGATTTGGATGATGCTGTTGAAAAAGCGATTTTCAGCGTCGATACCCTGATGGGATATTTGGAACAGGAGTGGCAAGAAAATGGCGGTCATCGGGCCGGGGATCTATTCGACGTAACGGTCAGAAAGGCGTACAAGGGAATTCACGGTAACGAATTACGTCGAAGTCAGCAGGACCAATTTTTTATGTATCTGCGGGTTTATATTACCGGCAAACTTGTGCCTTACACTGCTCGTCGTTTTATTGATCATCTGCCGGCTGTTTTTGAGGGTTCATTTAATCAAGCGCTACTTGAAGATAAGAGCGAGGAGCATCGGTTACTTAGAACATTGAAAAACATTGCTTGTAAGAGAGTGTTTAATCATCCAGAGATTGAAAAATTAGAGTTGCAGGGATACCGAATCATCAATGGGTTATTGGATTTTTATTATCCGTTATTGAAGATGTCTCGTCAGGATTTTGTGGAACTGAACCAGAGCAATTTTCACAAAGATTATTTTATGGAAACCCGGCTGTTACACAAACTTTCCACCAAACATCGTCTCGCTTATGGTGAAGCAGTAGAGAAAATTGTTGCCACTGATCAATCTGAAAAAGAGCTGATGGAGTTCTATTATCGCGCTCGTCTTATTCAGGATTACATCAGTGGCATGACAGATAATTATGCTTATGAAGAGTATCGCAAATTTATTGTGTGCAATTGATGTTCTCGCCGCTACTCAATATTTTTTTAGCGGCGGTAAGGACATTATCAATTTCATCTGCTAGTTCCAACAATTCGGGTTCTATATCTGTTAATTGAACGCCTTGTTGTAATTGTTGTTCAATTAATTGGCAGAGGGCTTTAAGTTGCGGCACGCCGCTATAACAGCAGCTACCGTGTAGTTTATGGAGCTGCTGCTGATAATCTTCCACCGTTTCCCCTGACAAAACTTTTTCTGTGATTGTTTTAATCGTTGGCAGTAAATCTACCAACATTTGCAACATATCTGTAGCTAACTGTTCTTTTCCAATTGCCTGTTGTAGAGCTAATGACCAGTTAATATGTTGTGATTTTGGCGTCTTAACGTAGCGATTTAACACCGATCTCAGGCGATCTTCATCAAGAGGTTTGGTCAGGAAATCCTCAAATGGCGATTGATCTGTATCGCTCTTTGGTCGGCAAGTATAGGCTGTAACCGCAATGATCGGCGTACTGCGGTGTTGCGGTAGCTGGTGGATGCGGTCGGAAGCACAGATGCCATCCATACCTGGCATATGAATATCCATCAGAATAACATCAAAATGGTGAGCGGTTACTGACTGCAAAGCTTCTTCTCCACTGCTACATAGCACGGTTTTTTCCACGATTTCTTCCAGTAATGAGCCTATTAGTTTGAGGTTAGCTGGATTATCGTCAACGGCCATGACGGTCATCGGTAAACGTGGGGGATGGATAAGCGTCTTTTGTGGTACAACCGAGCCGGTTAGAATGAAATCGTTTTTTCCTAGCCATAAATCAAAACGGAAAACAGAACCTTTTTTCGGCTCACTGGTAAAACTGATATTTCCGCCCATTTCTTGGATCAGTTTCCGTGTAATAACCAGACCGAGGCCGGTGCCGCCATAACGGCGGGAAATGCTGGCATTTGCTTGATGAAAAGCCTGAAATAGATGAGGTTGCTGTTCAGGGCTGATACCAATACCTGTATCGCTGACCGTAATCTCTAAATTGATTTTATGGTGCTTCTGTTGTAGCAGATTGATATTTATCTCCACAGAACCTTGGTCAGTGAATTTAATCGCGTTACCGATGATATTGGTGAATATTTGCTGGAGGCGTGTAGGGTCGCCTACGACCAGATTCGGTATTTGGGGATCAACATGGTGAGTTAGCTGAATATTCTTACTTTTGGCGCTGAGTGTCAGTAACACCATAACTTCATCAATCGTATCTTGTAGCAGGAATGGAATGTTTTCCAATACCAATTTATCCGCTTCAAGCCGTGAAAAATCCAGTATATCATTGATAATGTTCAGTAGATGATTAGCGGAACGCTCGATAATATACAGATATTCAGTTTGCTGTATTGTTAAAGGTGTTTTCAGTGCTTGGCGGGTGAAGCCAATGACGCCATTAAGTGGTGTGCGTAATTCATGAGACATGTTTGCCAGAAATTCCGTTTTTATTCTGGCTGCTTCTTGAGCGCGTTTTTTCGCTATTGCCAGCTCAACGTTCTGAATTTCGAATTGCTCCATTGTTGCCCGAAGATCTGACGTTGCCTGATAAATATCGTTTTGCATCTCTTCTTTATAGCTGGAAAGCGATTTGGCCATTGCGTTAATGCCATTTTTCAGTGTATCCAATTCACCAAAATATTTCCCATTGACACGGCTATTTAATTGTCCTTGGCGAATTCTATCGACAGTACTGACGATATCGCTGATTGGCTTCGTGATCTTACGAACCAAATGGTAGGCGAACAACGATGCCCAACCGAGGCAAATGAGTAATAGTAATATAAAAATAACGATTTCTTTATATTGCTGTAAGTGAGCTGACCGTAAATCGAGATCAATAGCGATATAACCAATCGGATGTAAAGATGGGGCGTCGGCATGCTGCTGATTCTGGGACAAATAGTGTTCTGAAATAATGGGTATGCGTAAAATAATACTATTTTTAACCTCCGTTTTTGTCAGGGTGGTTGGCAGCGGCATATCTGGCGAGATCTGTAGTTGAGCTGCATTGTATTTATAGTTTGATATATCAAATAGCTGATTATCATCATTAAAAATGGCAATCGCCCGAACTATCTCAGAATTTCTGCGATGAAGCCGGGTTATCAATGAGTTGACACGTTCACGGTTGTGCAGGTTTATACCAATTTCACTGGCGATGGAAAGGGGTTCAATAATACTGATCCCAGATCGAACAATTTGATTTTTCAGTTCACGATAGTGATAACAGAGGAATGAGATACTGAAAAACATGCCAACCAGTAAAATGGGAACCAGGATCAGGCTCATCATGCGGATGCGTAAGCTATATTTGGTCATAATCGTCCATTGTGGGAAAATAAGAACTTAATAATTCATAGTCCGTAAGAATCATGGTGCAATTTTATTCCCCCAACCGCCGAATAGTAAATCGACATATCATCACAGTTACTGCTGATAATCTGGATGCCCAAGGGCAGGGTGTAGCTCGCCATCAGGGTAAAACTATTTTTGTCGCCGGATTATTGCCCGGTGAACAAGCACAGGTACAACTAACGGAAGAGAAGCGTCAGTTTGCAAAAGCAAAGTTGGTTAAGCGTCTATCTGACAGTCCATATCGTGTAAATCCCCGTTGTCCGCATTTTGGAGTATGTGGCGGTTGTCAGCAACAACATGTTGCGCCTGATTTACAACGTGAGAGTAAAGCCAGCGTCCTCGAACATCTGATTAGACGGGAAACCGGTGTAACGGTTTCTGCCAAGCCGGTGATTCTCGGTCCCGAATATGGTTATCGGCGTCGGGCAAGGCTTGGTTTACATTATCAAGTAAAGCAGCGCCAACTGGTGATGGGATTTCGTCAAAATCAATCTAATGAATTAGTTGCTATAAAAGAGTGCCCTGTTTTGCGACCTGAATTGGAACAGTTATTGCAGCCATTATCTCAGTGTCTGAATAACTTGAAAGCGGTTAAACGGTTGGGACATGTGGAGTTGGTGCTAGCAGATAATGGTCCATTGATGATATTGCGCCATCTTGATCCCTTGAAACGGGAAGATAAAGAGAAACTATGCACATTTTCCGTGCAACATAACGTTGCTGTCTATCTGGCAGCGGATGAAACCTCACTTGAATCACTGAATCAACCGCCGGAACCTTGGTATCAGGTAGGTGGCTTGAAACTGGTTTTCAGTCCAAGAGATTTTATTCAGGTTAACGATCAGGTGAACCAACAAATGGTTGCTCAGGCGATGGAGTGGCTCGATTTACAACCGAATGACAGGGTGCTCGATCTGTTCTGTGGAATGGGGAATTTTACCTTACCTATTGGTCGCGTAGTGCAATCTGTGGTCGGAGTCGAAGGGGTTGCCACGCTGGTAGCTAATGGGCAATATAATGCCAGATTAAATAATTTGGATAACATATCTTTCTGCCATGAGAATTTGGAAGCTGACATACATCATCAACCCTGGGCGAAACTGGGGTTTAACAAGGTTTTATTAGATCCGGCGCGTGCGGGTGCGGCAGGAGTCATGTCACACATTGTTGCATTAGCCCCGGAAAAAGTGGTCTACGTCTCTTGTAATCCAACAACATTGGCGCGGGACAGTAAGATTCTGCTTGAGGCTGGCTATCAAATTATCAGTGTGCGGATGCTGGACATGTTTCCGCATACAGGCCATCTGGAGTCAATGGCGCTATTTAGTCGTTAAGATCATGGTTGGATAGAAGCTATGAAGTAATCGGGAGAGATTATGGTTGCGGTAAGAAGTGCTCATTTAACCCCTGCGGGAGAGTTTGCAGTAAACAGGTGGATCGCTAGTTTAAATGTAGCGAATCTTCAATTGGGTGAAAAATTAGCCGAAACCTGGCGTTATTGTCACGAAAAAGCGCAAAATCATCCTGATTCAGAACTTCTATTATGGCGTGGCGTAGAGATGGTTGAGATCCTCTCTACGCTAAGTATGGATAATGACAGCATGCGTGCTGCGCTACTATTCCCGTTGATGGAAGCTAAATTACTTGACGATCAAACCGTCACCGAGGCGTTTGGCAGTGTAATTACCAATCTGGTGAAAGGCGTTATGGAAATGGACGCCATTCGCCAGTTAAAAGCCACTCATCACGATTCAATCTGCTCTGTACAGGTTGATAATGTGCGCCGGATGCTACTGGCAATGGTGGAAGATTTTCGTTGTGTCATTATCAAATTGGCAGAGCGGATCGCCCATTTGCGGGAAGTTAAAGAGTCGACTGAAGATGAGCGCGTACTGGCTGCGAAAGAGTGTTCCAACATTTATGCGCCGCTCGCTAACCGACTAGGCATTGGTCAACTTAAATGGGAGCTTGAGGATTACTGCTTCCGTTATCTCCATCCTGATGAATATAAAAAAATTGCGAAATTACTGCATGAGCGCCGAATTGATCGTGAGCAGTATATTGATCACTTTGTCAATACATTACGCAAGCATATGCTCAAGGAGGGCGTTACTACTGAAATATACGGGCGTCCTAAACATATCTACAGCATTTGGCGCAAAATGCAGAAAAAATCACTGGCATTTGATGAGCTGTTTGATGTTCGGGCTGTGCGAATTGTGGTTGAACGTTTGCAGGATTGTTACGCGGCGCTGGGGATAGTACATACTCACTATCGTCATTTGCCGGATGAATTTGATGATTATGTTGCTAACCCGAAGCCAAATGGCTATCAATCTATTCATACCGTAGTGCTTGGGCCAAGTGGTAAGACATTGGAAATTCAGATCCGCACCCGTCAGATGCATGAAGATGCAGAATTGGGAATAGCCGCCCACTGGAAATATAAAGAGGGAGCGGTGGCGGGCAGTCGTGCCGGATATGAAGGACGTATTGCATGGCTGCGTAAACTGATCGCATGGCAAGAAGAGATGGCTGATTCTGGTGAGATGCTGGACGAGGTTCGCAGCCAGGTGTTTGATGATCGGGTATATGTATTTACACCAAAAGGCGATGTTATTGATCTCCCTACCGGTTCTACGCCGCTGGATTTTGCCTACCATATTCACAGCGATGTGGGGCATCGTTGTATTGGAGCGAAAATCAGTGGTCGCATTGTGCCATTCAGCTATCAATTACAAATGGGCGATCAGATTGAAATCATCACACAGAAACACCCGAACCCAAGTCGTGATTGGTTAAATCCAAACTTGGGATATGTCACCACCAGCCGCGGTCGGGCGAAAATCCATAACTGGTTCCGCAAACAGGATCGGGATAAAAACATTATCGCAGGTCGTCAGATGCTGGATAACGAACTGGAACACTTGGATATCAGCCTAAAAGAGGCGGAAAAGTTGCTCATTGCTCGTTATAACGTCCATACACTTGATGAAGTACTGGCGGGAATTGGCGTTGGTGATATCCGTATTAACCAATTAGTTAATTTTTTACAAAGCAAACTCAAGAAAACCACCGCAGAGGATGCAGATCGGGAAGCGCTTCGCAATTTAGAGAGTAAATCACATCCTCAGCGTAGTTCTACTAAAGATGACGGGCGGATTGTGGTAGAAGGTGTGGGTAACTTGATGCATCACATTGCCCGTTGTTGCCAGCCAATTCCCGGCGATGAGATTGTCGGCTTTATCACGCGTGGTCGGGGAATCTCTATCCATTGGGTTGATTGTGAACAGTTGGCGGAGTTGCAGGCGAATGCGCCGGAAAGGGTGGTGGATGCGGTTTGGGGAGAGAGCTATTCCAGTGGTTACTCACTGATTGTGCGTGTTGTTGCGAACGATCGCAGTGGATTATTGCGTGATATCACCACGATCTTGGCGAATGAGAAGGTGAACGTGCTTGGGGTGAGTAGCCGTAGTGATGTAAAACAGCAGATTGCTACCATCGATATGAATATTGAGATTTATAACCTGCAAGTACTGGGGCGGATCTTGGCGAAAATCAATCAGTTACCGGATGTTATTGAAGCCAAACGTCTTCATGGCAACTGACCGCGGGAAAATTTGGATAAAAAATGAAATCATTTGCGATAGAACGGTTACTGGAGATTATGGCGCAGTTGCGCCACCCTCAACAGGGATGTCCTTGGGATAAACAACAAACATTCAAAACCATCGCGCCTTATACATTAGAAGAGACTTATGAAGTCATTGATGCCATTGAGCGCGGTGATTTTTCTGATCTAAAAGAAGAATTGGGCGATCTGTTATTTCAGGTGGTGTTCTATGCTGAAATGGGCAAAGAGCAACAGTTGTTTGATTTTGATGATATCTGCCATGCAATTAGCGATAAACTGGAGCGCCGCCATCCACATATTTTCGGTCAGCAGCAGGATATCAGCGGTGATGTGGCTATCAGTGGTTGGGAAAAAAGTAAGGCGCAGGAAAGAGCGCAAAAAGATCTACATTCGGTCCTTGATGACATTCCGGCAAGCCTGCCGGCATTGATGAAAGCTTATAAAATACAGAAACGTTGTGCTGCGGTGGGTTTTGACTGGGATACTTTGGGGCCGGTGCTGGACAAAGTTTACGAAGAGATCGACGAAGTGATGGATGAAGCTCATCAGGCGGTTGTTGATCAACAGCATCTGGAAGAAGAGATTGGCGATCTGTTATTTGCTGTTGTGAATTTGTCGCGTCATCTGGGCTACAAGCCAGAAATTGCATTGCAAAAAGCATGCAATAAGTTTGAGAGCCGATTTAGAGAAGTAGAAAAACTGATCCTGAACCAAGGCCAAACCTTGGAAGCAGCGACATTGGAAGAAATGGAACAAATGTGGCAACAGGTTAAGAAGCAATAATCGTAAAGCTGAGATTTTCAGTTTCTTGCAGTAATGAGATTTTTCTTAAAGAAACTAACCTAATGAATTTAAATAATAATTAGGGGAGTTTCTTGGTTAAAGTATAGTGGAAAATACCTGATTGCGTTCAGATTATTTGTGGCGAATTTAAGGTTCGGGTATACTGCTTTCCCGTCCTGGTTATATCCATCATCTTTTAAACCTAAACTTTCAGGTTCAGCATGAAAACTAATTATATTTTTGTGACCGGCGGGGTCGTATCCTCTCTGGGTAAAGGCATTGCCGCAGCCTCTCTGGCGGCTATACTCGAAGCCCGTGGACTCAATGTGACTATTATGAAACTGGACCCGTACATCAATGTCGATCCAGGTACGATGAGTCCAATTCAACACGGGGAGGTCTTCGTTACCGAAGACGGTGCTGAAACTGATCTCGATTTAGGTCACTATGAGCGTTTTATCCGCACTAAAATGACTCGCCGCAATAACTTTACGACGGGGCGGGTTTACTCCGAAGTGCTGCGCAAAGAGCGCCGTGGCGACTATTTGGGGGCGACCGTTCAAGTTATTCCTCACATCACCAATGAAATCAAAGATCGCATCATCAGTGGTGGTGAAGGTCATGATGTGGTGCTGGTGGAAGTTGGCGGTACTGTTGGTGATATCGAATCGCTGCCATTCCTGGAAGCTATTCGCCAAATGGCGGTAGAAGTTGGCCGTGAACACACTTTATATCTGCATCTGACACTGGTGCCTTATCTGGCAGCGGCTGGCGAAGTCAAAACTAAACCTACTCAGCATTCGGTAAAAGAACTACTCTCTATCGGTATTCAACCGGATATTCTGATTTGTCGTTCAGATCGCGTCATTCCTGCTAACGAACGGGCAAAAATTGCTCTTTTCTGTAATGTGCCGGAGAAAGCGGTTATCTCCCTAAAAGACGTTGATTCCATTTATAAAATCCCAGGGCTATTGAAATCTCAAGGCTTAGATGATTATATTTGTAAACGATTCAGCCTTGATTGCCCGGAAGCAAATTTGTCCGAATGGGAGCAGGTCATTTACGAAGAAGCTAATCCTTCTGGTGAAGTCACTATTGGGATGGTGGGTAAATACGTTGAACTGCCTGATGCGTACAAATCCGTGATTGAGGCATTGAAGCACGGTGGATTGAAAAATCGTCTGACGGTTAACATCAAACTGCTTGATTCTCAGGATGTTGAAACTCGTGGTGTTGAATTATTGAAGGGACTGGATGCGATTCTGGTTCCTGGTGGTTTCGGTGGCCGTGGTGTGGAAGGCAAGATCATGACAGCCCGTTATGCGCGTGAGAACAAAATCCCTTATCTGGGGATCTGTCTCGGCATGCAGGTGGCATTGATTGAGTTTTCTCGCCATGTTGCGGGTTTGGAAAAAGCCAGCTCAACAGAATTTGAGCCAGATTGCCGGTTCCCGGTTATTGGCCTGATCACCGAATGGCGTGATGAAGACGGTAATTTAGAAGTGCGTAGCGAAGAGAGTGATCTTGGTGGAACGATGCGTGTGGGTGGTCAGCCATGTCACCTGACAAAAGATAGCTTGGTGCGTACCTTGTATGGGGCAGATACGATTGTTGAGCGTCATCGTCATCGTTATGAAGTGAATAATTTACTGTTGAAACGTATTGAAGACGCTGGTCTGCGGGTAGCGGGTCGTTCAGTAGACCATAAATTAGTAGAAATTATTGAGATCCCAGACCATCCTTGGTTCGTGGCTTGTCAGTTCCACCCAGAATTTACTTCCACCCCTCGTGATGGCCATCCGTTGTTTACTGGTTTTGTTAAAGCCGCCGGTAAATATCAGAAAGGCCAGCTCAAATAAGATGTGCAGTGAGTGACGGTATGAAGTATTCCGTCACTTACCTGAAATGTAACTTGTACTGAGGAAAACCTAATGTCCAAAATCGTTAAAGTGATCGGTCGTGAAATCATTGACTCCCGTGGCAACCCAACCGTAGAAGCAGAAGTGCATCTGGAAGGGGGTTTTGTGGGTTTAGCGGCTGCGCCCTCTGGTGCATCTACCGGTTCTCGCGAAGCGTTGGAACTGCGTGACGGTGACAAATCCCGTTTTATGGGTAAAGGTGTATTGAAAGCTGTTGATGCAGTGAATGGCCCGATTGCACAGGCAGTTATCGGTCAGGATGCTAAAGATCAGACTAACATCGACAGAATCATGATCAACTTGGATGGTACTGAAAATAAATCCAAATTCGGTGCTAACGCGATTCTGGCGGTTTCTCTGGCTAACGCTAAAGCGGCAGCGGCGGCGAAAGGTATGCCGTTGTACGAGCACATTGCTGAATTGAATGGCACTCCGGGTAAATTCTCTATGCCGTTGCCGATGATGAACATCATCAATGGTGGTGAGCACGCGGATAACAACGTTGATATCCAGGAATTTATGATTCAACCGATTGGAGCAAAAACGCTGAAAGAGGCGGTTCGTATCGGTTCTGAAGTTTTCCATAGCTTGGCTAAGGTTCTGAAAGCAAAAGGCATGAGCACTGCGGTTGGTGACGAAGGAGGCTATGCGCCTAACCTGGAATCTAATGCGGCTGCGCTAGCTGCTATTAAAGAAGCGGTAGAACAAGCTGGTTATGTTTTGGGTAAAGATATCACTTTGGCTATGGATTGCGCCGCTTCTGAATTCTACAACCCAGAAACAGGTAACTACGAACTGAAAGGTGAAGGTAAAACTTTCACTTCTCAAGAGTTTACTCATTACCTAGAAGATTTGACCAGAAAATACCCGATTGTTTCTATCGAAGATGGATTGAATGAATCTGACTGGGAAGGCTTTGCTTACCAGACAAAAGTCTTGGGCGAAAAAATCCAGTTGGTTGGCGACGACCTGTTTGTTACCAATACTAATATCCTGAAAGAAGGTATTGAGAAAGGTATTGCTAACTCCATTCTGATTAAATTCAACCAGATTGGTTCTCTGACAGAAACACTGGCAGCGATTAAAATGGCAAAAGACGCAGGTTACACGGCGGTCATTTCTCATCGTTCCGGTGAAACAGAAGATGCGACTATTGCTGATTTGGCAGTAGGTACCGCGGCAGGCCAAATCAAAACCGGTTCTATGAGCCGTTCTGATCGTGTTGCTAAATACAACCAGTTGATCCGTATTGAAGAAGCTTTGGGTAATCGCGCACCTTTCAATGGCTTAAAAGAAGTAAAAGGTCAGGCTTAATTGGTAATTAAGTATTAGCATTAAATAGGAGGGGTAAAACCCTCCTTAATGCCTTAACCAACATACGAGCCGTTGTTAACGTTGCCCCGAAAATAAAAAGGCTGCTCGCCGCAGTTGGGTAGACTCATCGATGGTAACGACGCTGCCATTGCCAGGCACGCCATTGCAGTGGGGCTGTGTTGGTCGCCAATAATACGTGAGAGTTTTAATGAGCGTTGGCTCTCCAGAATTGTGTCGCTGGGTTCAGGTATACCTGAATAAGGGGGAGATATGCAATGTGCTGATACGGATATTGGACCATAATTTTTTACCCTTTGTGAGCGAGTGAAGAAGCATGTCAAAGAATACAGATGCAAGAACTGATTTGTTTGGCAGTTTTGATGTGTTGAGTGTTTCTTATTCTTTTGCCGGTAGTGGAACAACTACTATATAAAAGTGAAGTATGGTTATTAATCGATTAGCCGCAGAAGGTCGGCTGCCGGATGGGTTGCTGCAACCGAATAGCGAGACGTTACAGGCAATTCATGATCTAGAGAACGGGATAGGCGTTCACCGTGCCAACACGCTTGATGAATTAAAAAGTGATTTAGGTTGGTAACAGTGCTGATTTTCGTTTATCAGAGCCGATTTAAAAAGGATGCCAAAAAGTACGTCAACAATAAAAAGCGCAAGAAATCATTATGAAAACCCTTGCGCTTTTGCAAACCAGCCAGCCATTACCACCGAAGTATAAAGTACACCGCCTGAACGGTAACTATATTGGTTATTTGGAATGTCATGGAGCGCTGGATTTACTTCTGATTTATCGACGTACGGACACTGAATTGATATTGTATCGAGTTGGTAGCCATGCTGATTTATTCGGATAGTAAGAGGATAAGTGATTGATTTTTTAAATGTGTTTGTTGAGCGGAGAGCTAACTGTGATTCGAAGAGAAAGAATTAAGTTGAGCTGTGTGTAATAGGTTGATGTTTGAGCATGACAAACCTGAAATAATTTTATTCTTCCAAATGAAAGGCTAAAACCACCAGCTTTAGCTGCGATACTGTATTGTGCCGGCGGTCTGACAGGAGGGATAAAGCCCTCTTTCATAAGGGTAATAACCCGATAACTTCTACAACGTCAATTTTTGAGTTTTCCTGAGGCAGTCGGTGTAGCTATGTTTTCACATGTGAAACTTTTCGCCGATGGATTAATAGCGAGAATCCCCTCCTTAATGTTGCTGAGAAGATTTACCTTGATATAACGGATTTTAGTTAGCTGTCTCAACAATAGTTCGGATATATCCATACTTGGCAATTAGAGCCTTGTATTGGTGTGACAGAATTACCCGATAAGCTGAGAGCTAGATGATGTCCGATGGTCGGGCTTAGAACCACGGTTGCAAGGTTAAAAAGAAAAAACATTTAAACAAGACGAAGATCTATTTTTTAATAAAAAAGACACGTTAATCTTTACCCAACTTCTTTTATGGGAATTATACCCTTGCCTGATATCAAACATACTTATTTTATAACAGGGGCCGTAAGAGAGAACGGTATTTAGCGTATGTGAAATTATTAAAGATCACCTTATTTTCCATGCGTTATATCAACCACTCTTTAAGAAAGTCCCTTGATCCAAAAATTAATGAATCTTTGTGGTCATCTTTTATATATACGATCCATCTTGGAAAAGGATATTGATGAAAATGAATCAGCGAGAAACTAACGTAAGCATACTGGCAGGGAATTCACGAGTTTATCTTAATGAGGATAGTAAAATAGTTATCGAAGCTCAGTTGAAAGCTTTTGAGGCTGCTCTGATATTCGCCAAGCGAAGCCAAGATGAATGCGGCCAATTACCGAGGATATCCGTGGCGTTCGATCATCATGGGATATTTCGCCTCCAGTTCCTGATAGAGAACCTGACTAATTCTCAAAAACGGAACCCCCGCCTGAGTCATCTCCACGCTTCGATCAGGAATATCTTCTTACCTGTAGCAGAAAAATATCAGATTCCTCTCAGTGAAATACGTGTTATTCACGAAGATTCAGCCAGGCAACACCTTGTCCACATCCTAGCCTCTGGGGAAATACCCGAAATTATCACTCGACGGATGGTGTCCAAAAACCTTGCTGACGGCAAACCGTCGACATCAGATACTTCTTACGAAGAGCCAACTCAGAAACTCACCTGTGCGGCAATTACGAAGGAATATTTTGAGAAAGCCGCAGGTGATCACAAAGGCTCAGACGCTATTCTGGAGGTATTCTTTGAGGACTGCGCTTGGTCGAGAGCTTTGGCATATGTGCGTGGGCTGCAACTCAGCCACATGCTCGGAGTTTCAACTGCCATTCGTCTTAATCTTGTTAATGAAGAGGGGGAGGTGAGTAAAGGCGATGTAGTTACTGCTTAGTAAATATAGTCAAGATAATAAAAAAATAATTTCATCTTTGTTTGTTAAGGGGGAACATTATGTACAACTTAACTCGGCCGATATATTTGGATAACAATGCTACAACGCCATTAGATCCCGATGTGCTTCAAACTATGATGCCCTATTTCACCTGCGCTTATGGGAATGCTGCCAGTAATAACCATGCATTTGGGTGGAAAGCGATGGAGGCTGTTGATAATGCAAGAAAAGTGATATCAACATTGATAAATGCGACGAGTCATTCCGATATTATATTCACGTCTGGCTCCACCGAGTCGAACAATCTTGCAATCGCGGGCCTTCAACATCGGGGCAAAAAGGGGCATGTCATCACATCGACAATTGAGCACAAGGCTGTTCTTGATTGTTGCAGTAGGCTCGAATCAATGGGAACGGAGGTGACTTATTTACCGCCGTAAAGCGACGGCATTGTATCCCCAGACTTAATATCTCGTGCAATAAGAGATGATACCTATCTCGTTTCGATTATGGCCGCTAACAATGAGATTGGTTCAATACAAAAAATTGAGGAGATAGGCGCGATCTGTAAGGAATGTGACATTCCTTTTCATACAGACGCCACGCAAGCGCTTGGCAAAATAAAATTTGATGTACAGCGTATGAATATAAGCCTTGCCTCATTTTCCGCGCACAAAATATATGGGCCAAAGGGGGTCGGGGCACTTTATATCGATTCACGCAATAAGAATATAGCACTCGCTCCTCTCATCGTCGGCGGGGGACATGAGCGAGGCTTACGCTCTGGAACCCTTAACGTTCCGGGGATAGTCGGCTTTGGGCGCGCCGTCGAGCTGTCTGTTAAAAACTTGCCTGATGAGTCGATGAGGTTACGTTATTTAAGGGATTTGCTTCGGTCGTATATTATCGAGAATGTGGCTGACGTTCGGATAAATGGTCATCTCATCGAATGCCTTCCCGGTCTGTTAAATGTCTCCTTCAACGGCTTGGATGCTGATTCGCTTTTGCTGGAGCTTTCCGAAGTCGCGTTGTCCTCTGGGTCTGCATGTACATCCGCTAACAGGGCGCCATCACATGTATTGAAAGCAATAGGACTCAACGATGCTCAGGCTCAAGCCAGTGTGCGCTTCGGACTGGGCAGATTTAATGACGAGGACGAGATACGGTATGTTTGTCTACGTCTACAAAAAGCGGTGAATAAATTGAGGTCGATGGCGCCAAAGCCATTCGGCGTCCTGTAATAATTAAGATGGAGTTTGACTCATGCGAACAATGTCGGCACTTTTTCTCCTGTTCGGAACCCTGTTCACTGCGGGGGGATATGGCGCCACCTTTCTTATTTCCGCGTATTTTCGGTCACAAGGGGGGAGTGACATTGATACTGGAACGACCCTTAGCGTGGCCTTGGTCGGCACCTTGATTGGCGTTCCTTTGGTTGGATGGTTTGCCGGGCGACTGGAAGCATCACGCCTTGCAGCCCTCGCGGCGCTGGCGATGTCTTGCGGATATTTTCTTTTAGGCGGTTTCAGCGGTGAACTGAGTTATATCCCGCGTATCGCAGCGTTCTTGATTGGACTCGGTTGGGGAATGTTCTATATCAGTGGGCCTATGGCATTGTCGGAACGTGTTACTGATGCTGACAGGGGGCACTGGTTTACTCGCTTCAGCGCGTTTCAAATGGCTGGGATTTGCGGCAGTCCCATCCTCCTTGCCGCAGCGGTTGAACAGGCAGGAGTGCCCATACAAACAACGTTTCTCTTTGTTGGCGTCATTGGCATCCTCGCCTCCCTACTTCTGGCGACCTTTGGGATCAAGGAGCCGCATGGTCAACGGGAGTTATCACTGAGACCTTGGGTGAGAAAAATAACCAAGATTGCTGCAAGTAGTGCGATCCGTCCCATTATCATGGTGGGGCTGGGAGGTGGCGTATTTTCTGGAATGATGTCGTTCCAGAGTTCGCTGGTTGAAGGGACTCAAGCAAATGCAAGTACATTCTTTGCTGTACATGCAGCGACTGTGGTTGTAGCGCGGCTTTTATTAGCCCGCCGTTTATCGACAATGCCCCGTACACCATTAGTCATCGCGCTGATGTTATTCTTGATTATGGGCATTCTGGCCCTGCTAGGCGTACCGGTTCACCCTATGTTCCAGGTTGTGGCGGCCATGTTAACGGGGATAGGCTATGGATTGGTGTATCCCGTTATTCAAACATGGGCAGTAAACGACTCTGCGCTTGAGAATCGTCATGCTGCTCTCACCTGGTTCGTTGTCGCCTACTTTGTGGGGATATTTGGATTTCCGGCAATCGGTGGATGGATATTAGTTGGCGCGGGCAAAACTTTATTTATCCTAACTCTAGCTGCAATAGCTTCTCTTGAACTTATGGTGGCAATATTGGGAGGACGGTGGTTTTGTCGCATTAAGGGCAGGTTAACGGCACAGAATGAAGCACGTTAACAGTCATTCAGCCAGTCGATAATTATCGACTGGCTTTGCTGTTGTGCAAGCAATTTTTCTATGGACATAAAGTATTAATTGGTGTTATTCCTCGTAATTGAAGCGCTTTTTTAGGATGTTCGCTAATGTATTTAATGCGCTTCCAACATTTCCAAAAATAACTAAACTTTTTAAACATTTTAGTATCCATAAAAGAACATTTTTTAACAATTAAAGTTCATTTATGACCTTTTAGCTGTTAGATGTAACATGTTCCTATTCGGAGAATATTTGGCTGTACTTAGCGGAGTTTAACGTCTTAGTACACCTATTTTTTATATTCCGCACCAGTGCGGACTCAGGGAAAAAGCTGTAACAATATAAAAATATTAATCTAAAGAGAGTATGAATATAGCACCTTGAATAACCAAACTGAAAGGAGAATAAGGAATGATTGTAAAAAACGACTGGCACCCGGCTGATATTATTGCAGGGCTTAAAAAGCGGGGAACGTCGTTATCTGCTATTTCAAGAGGGGCGGGGCTTGCATCATCCACTTTATCAAATGCTTTGCACCGTCCGTGGCCTAAAGGTGAGCAGCTCATTGCTACTGCTTTAGATTGTGAGCCTTTCGAAATATGGCCAAGCAGATATTCAAAATGAATTAAAATAAACTTCTCGAAAAAAATTTAATGAGAAGAGATTAAATACCTGAAGCTTTCATGGTGTTTTGTGGAAAGCTTCAGGTATGATCATAAGATTAAAATAGAGTTATTAACGTCACGTCTTGATGTTTGTCATAATTAATTTTTTTCGGCATCAATTATTTAATATTTTATTATGTGGGCATTCTTCTTTATATCTCTGTTGATTTCACGGATCACCAGATAGGCGTAGTATTACAAAAGTGGGTAAACCAAAATTTTTTGAACGGGGTGTAGGGTTCTGTTTGACAGAACCCTAATGACATAGTAACGACAGCGATGCTGTAATTGTTATGCTAAAGGTATATAGGGATTCGGGTTAATAAATCGGGTAGGAGCATAGTTATCGTGCCCCTTGTCCCTACAATATTCTTTTAACTGGCTTAATGATTTATCCCTATTTTCTGATAAATGATATGTAGCCTGCTTTGTACTGTTCTATATAATTATGTTTTTAATGAATAATTGCAATATGAAATATGCTGGATGGAAAGTGAGAGAAACAGATAAGATGAAATAATATTCTCGCTCCTCTAAAGTAAATAGGAAGAGGCCAAAATAGTTCTGGATTTCTGACGGAGTAAGGATCACCAAGTGCTGCTGATTGATATTCATTATTTTTATGGACGGGATTGGTTATGTTGAGGGCATCATTCATTCTATTTTTTTATTTCATTTAATGGACATAGATTAATATACAGATTATATTACACATTTTTAATGTTTATTCGGGCAAAAACTAGAGTGTCATTTAAACCTTCGTTTAATTAATACTTCAAAAAGCCTATTGGAAGACAGATGGCACAGAAAATTGATGTTCGAGGTGTAAAAGTATCCGTATTCTCCGATAAACAGGATGACTATATATCCTTATCTGACATTGCTAAGTACAAAGATGGGGATCGTAGCGATTACATCTTGCAAAACTGGATGCGTAATCGCAGTACTATTGAGTTTATTGGTCTTTGGGAGCAGTTGCATAATTCGGATTTTAATTCCATCGAATTCGATGGGTTTAAAAATGAAGCCGGGTCAAACAGTTTCTCTCTTACGCCGAAACGCTGGATCACAGCCACCAATGCAATCGGGATCATATCGAAATCTGGCAGATATGGCGGAACCTATGCGCATCAGGATATTGCTTTCGAGTTTGCTTCCTGGATCAGTGCAGAGTTTAAGTTGTATTTGTTAAAAGAATTCCAACGGCTCAAACATTATTCCCACCTTGGAGCTTAACCCGAAAGCGAAAAACTTTGTCTACGCCAATGAGGCCGATATGCTTAATCTGGCTTTGTTCAGTAAAACTGCCAGTGACTGGCGCAAAGAAAATCCGGATCTAAAAGGCAATATACGAGATTATGCTACGCTAGAGCAGCTTGTAGTGCTGTCCAATCTAGAAAGCTTCAATGCTGAACTTATTGAGCAAGGAGTACCAGCAAACGATAGATTTCAAAAGCTTAATAACGTCGCCGTCAACCAAATGAAGATTCTTATAGAAAACAAATCCATTGATAAGTTGAAGCAATTAAAGTAGCAACTGTAGTGTCTCTGAATTGTGTGAGGAGCTTGGGATCGGCAGGCAAGCATTATATAAATATGTTGGATCTGATGGAGAGTTTAGAGAGCATGGAAAGCAAGCATTAGAATCTTAGCAAAAACCGCCGTAAACCCTTACCCTGTACGGATGGGGATATTAGCGGTCTGGCTTTTGCGACATCCTCTTTACGGCGTGGAGCAGTCACTTCCAACTTTGACCCATATCGGGGGATGGGCAGAAATAGCCATATTGTGCATTATTACGCTAGAGGTATATAGGGATTCGGGTTAATAAATCGGGTAGGGGCATAGTTATCATATCCCTTACCCCTGCAATATTCCTTTAACTGGCTTAATGAGTTTATCCCTATTTTCTGATAAATGATATGTAGCCTGCTTTGTACTGTTCTATATGTGATACCTAATTTTCTCGCTATGTCTTTAGCGCTTAGAGATTGCAACGCAAAAAATACTATATCGAACTCTCTGTCGGTAAATAAATCAGTTGGTTTGCCAAAAGTTAATGACTCTGGATGAATGTTGTTTTCAAAATGATACATGGAATAAATTTCAAGTTTTTTGCCGTGCGACACAATCCCAATGCATTCTCCATCCTTCATGAGAGGTGTAACATTGACCAGAAATGGTTGGATTATTTTTTCTTTTCCGACATAAGTGAAGGTGTGTAGTACCGGAATGGTCTTTTGACTCATCATTACATTGTTATCATTAGCTTGTATAATACTTTCAAACTCAGACCACGGCGCTGGACACTCGCCATCAAGCCTCCCTTCTATATTAAAACCTTTAGGAAGACCGCTGTAATAAATCATAGTATCATTGGCATAGATGAATCTATGTTCCTTGTCTTTTATAACCCAAACATCATTGCTGTTTTCCATGTACGAAATGAAAGCATCAAAGTTTTCTGAATGAATATCCAGATCTTTGTTTACAGAGAAACTCATCGTGTTATCTTTCATAATTTCACCCATCATGATTGAACTGTAAAACCGTGATAACGTCCATGTGAGGTATCCCATAAAACTTTTTCGCGTTGTTAAGCGAGTTTTGGTCGGCGCATAGGATTCTGTTTAGACAGAACCCTAATGGTATAGTAACGACAGCAATACTGTGCATTGTTATGCCAGAGGTATAAAGGGATTAGGGTTAATAAATCGGGTAGGAGCATAGTTATTATATCCTTTACCCCTGCAATATTCTTTTAACTGGTTTAATGAATTTATCCCTATTTTCTGGTAAATGACATGTAGCCTGCTTTGTACTGTTCTATATGAAATACCTAATTTTTTAGCTATATCTTTAGCACTGAGTGATTGCAAAGCGAAAAATACTATATCGAACTCTCTATCTGTAAAAATCTCAGTTGGATTGCCAAATGATAATGATTCAGGATGCCTGTTGTTTTCAAAATGATACATGGAATAAATTTCAAGTTTTTTACCGTGCCCCACAACCCCAATACATTCTCCATCCTTCATTAGTGGTGTAACATTGACCAAAAATGGTTGGATTATTTTTTCTCTCCCGCCGTAAATGAAGGTGTTTAGTACCGGAATGGTCTTTTGACTCGTCATTACATTGCCATCACTAGCATGTACAATATCTTCAAGCTCAGACCACGGAGCTGGACACTCACTAACAAGTCTCCCTTCTATGCTAAAACCCTTAGGAAGACCGCTGTAATAAATCATAGTATCATTGGCATAGACGAATCGATGTTCCCTGTCTTTTATAGCCCAAAAATCGTTGCTGTTTTCCATATATGAAATGAAGGCGTCAAAGCTTTTTGAATGAACATCCAGATCTTTGTTTACAGAGAAACTCATAGTGTTATCTTTCATAATTTCACCTATCATGATTAAACTGTAAAAACTTCCATGTAAAATTATCACTTTTACGACACAATGGATAATTATATTTATGAGTTTCTGGGCACCTATTTGGTGCGGATGATTTTACAGAGGAGCAGTTTCCTGTAATCATCTTCAATATACTAATATTCTATATTGTGTAAAATTTTTATTATTAATTATGTTTTTAATGAATAATTGCAATGTGAAATATGCTGGATAGAATGTGAGAGAAACAAGGCTTAAGGTTCTGCCAAGCAGAACCCTAATAGAATGTGTAGTTCATTGTTATACTAGAGGTATATAGGGATTCGTGTTAATAAATCGAGTAGGAGCATAGTTATCATATCCCTTACCCCTGCAATATTCTTTTAACTGGCTTAATGAATTTATTCCTATTTTCTGATAAATGATATGTAGCCTGCTTTGTACCGTTCTATAGGTAATAT
>NZ_PUWT01000058.1:0-8365 GCF_002968995.1 Photorhabdus hindustanensis | reverse complement strand
GGCAATAGGTTTGAACTTCTTGATTTCTCTTCAATTCTCTGCTGATGGTCGACGGACTTCGCTTAAGTGACTCAGCAATGAAAAGCTGTGAAAAACCCGCTGTTTTTAAACTGGAAATCTGATATCTTTCTGTCTCGGTCAGTTGTGTATAGGCCATAGCGCATTCTCCTGTGGCGGGAAAGATGCCTACTATAGCAACTGACCGCCTTTCTGAAAAATTGCGCTTATTAGTCGAATCCGCCTTTTGTTTTTATTTTCTTTTTGTACAGATCAATTAATTATATCTAAATTTAGTTATTCCTTGATTCCACCATTTATATTTTTGAATTTAAATGATGAGGTAATAAGAGTAAGTGCGGTGATATTTTCAATTTTAGTCATGATGATGTTCCCAAGGAAGTTTAAATGTTGACAATAAATTACTGGTGAAAAAGAATAATGGACTATATAGATGTTACAATTTCCACTCAATCTACTTGGCAGGATATTTTTCTGTACTATCTTTTATCGTTAACGCTTTTGTTTTTTCTTCTTTTCATGAAAATTACTATAGAGAAAAGACTAAGTTATATTCTCTCTGTTATTGGGTTTTTTATTATAGTAATGTTGGGTTCAATTCAATTGTTTATTGTGAAATATGGTGGTTATCATGAAATTATATCAATGTTTATTAATTTAAATAGTGAGGTAATTAGAGTAGGTAGTGTGATGTTTTCTATTTTATATGCTTTGGTTCTACCAAGAAAGTTCGTCAATGAAACAAGGCGTTAAATTAAAACGCCTTGTTTTGCTCTTTTAATAAATTCTATCATCCCAAATACTATAACCGCCAGTACCTGCGATAAGGTGATTCCAGGTAATGTTTGTATATTTTAACGAGATACTTTCCTGTGGTGGAAGCTCATTATGATTCAATGAATGTGGATGTAAGACACTTATTTCAGTGATTGTGGCGCCAGTGATTTTTATATTGTAATAACGTTCTTGAGCACCATTTGAGTTAGTTCGGTAAAAATCAATAGAGCATTCAAGAGACTCATTCTCAGAAATAGCAACACCGAGTAATGGTGATGATTTGTCGATAGGTTTTTGGATAATAATGGGTTGATGATCGACATTTTGAGTTTGTGTTATCGCATGGCTTAAGCTATATACCCGTCATCTTTCAAGCTGCCTCTTTGTTGGCTGCACTCGCTCACCCCGGTCACATAGTTTGCTATGCTCCCGGGGATTCACTCCCTTGCCGCCGCGATGCAACTTGAAATCCATAGGGTATAAACTAATATCTGGTCAAGATGGTTTGCTTGATATTTATTACCAATAGAATCAACAGAAGAACATCCAGCCGATATTAATCCCTGTTTTTTCCCTTTATTGTCATGTAAATCATGTCAGCCATATTATACCCTTAGATTATATTTAAGTGATGTTTTACATAAACATTAAATAAATTACACTTTATTGGTCGTAAATAACAGATAAAAAAAGCGCTCATAGAGAATCAATATGAGCGCTTTTTTAAATTGATAATAATATCAATTAGATATCAATATTGGCTGCTTTCAGGGCATTCTCTTCAATAAATGCTCGGCGAGGTTCAACAGCATCACCCATCAGAGTTGTAAACAGTTGGTCAGTTGCAATGGCATCTTTTACTGTCACACGCATCATGCGGCGAGTTTCCGGGTTCATGGTCGTTTCCCATAACTGCTCAGGGTTCATTTCTCCCAAGCCCTTATAGCGCTGTATAGACAACCCGCGGCGAGACTCTTTAGTCAACCAGTTTAGCGCTTGCTCAAAACTGCTAACCGGTTGGCGTCGTTCACCGCGTTCGATATAAGCGCTTTCTTCGATCAAGTTGCGAAGTTTATCGCCTAGCTGAGTGATTCGGTGATATTCACCGCCGTGGACAAAATCGAAGTCCAATAGGTAATCAGTATCGACACCGTGTGTACGAACACACAGCACCGGTTCGTACATTTGGCGCTCACGATTTTCATGGAGGCGATAACTGTAGCTACTGCCGTTCTGTTCACTGTCATTCAGACGAGTGGCCAGCATTTCAATCCATTCTTCAACTTTCGCCTTATCAGACAATGCTTCTTCGGTCAGCTTCGGATGATAAATTAGGCTATTCAATAAACTTAGCGGATACAGACGTTCCATGCGTTTAATGATTTTTTGAACACCATTAAATTCGGTCACCAGTTTTTCCAGTGGTTCACCTTTTAGGGCTGGCGCGTGCTCATTGGTGTAAAGTGAAGCGCCATCCAGTGCAATGGATAGTTGGTACTCATCCATTGCCTCATCATCTTTAATGTATTGTTCTTGTTTACCTTTTTTGACTTTATACAACGGTGGTTGAGCAATAAACACATGACCGCGTTCAATGATTTCTGGCATTTGACGATAGAAGAAAGTCAGCAATAGAGTACGAATATGAGAACCATCGACGTCCGCATCCGTCATGATAATAATGCTATGGTAACGCAGCTTATCTGGATTGTATTCGTCACGGCCAATACCGCAGCCCAATGCGGTGATCAGGGTTGCTACTTCCTGAGAAGAGAGCATTTTATCGAAACGCGCTTTTTCGACGTTCAGGATTTTACCTTTTAGCGGCAAAATTGCCTGATTTTTGCGGTTGCGGCCCTGTTTTGCCGAGCCACCCGCAGAGTCCCCTTCCACTAGGTAGAGCTCAGAGAGTGCCGGATCACGCTCCTGACAATCAGCCAATTTGCCTGGCAGTCCAGCTAGATCCAGTGCCCCTTTACGGCGTGTCATTTCACGCGCTTTGCGAGCTGCCTCACGAGCGCGAGCAGCATCAATAATTTTACTGACGACAGTTTTAGCGTCGTTTGGATTTTCCAGTAGATATTCCACCAGCTTCTCATTCATCAACGTTTCAACCGCAGTTTTCACTTCGGAGGAGACGAGTTTGTCTTTAGTCTGAGAAGAGAATTTTGGATCAGGTACTTTAACGGAAATAACAGCAACTAAACCTTCACGAGCATCATCACCCGTAGCGCTGACTTTGGATTTCTTGTTGTACCCTTCTTTGTCCATGTAACTATTAAGGGTACGTGTCATCGCAGTACGGAAGCCAACTAAGTGAGTTCCCCCATCGCGTTGTGGGATGTTATTGGTGAAGCAGTAAATATTTTCCTGGAAACCATCATTCCATTGCATTGAAATTTCAACGCCGATGCCGTCTTTTTCTGTAGAGAAATAGAAAACATTTGGATGAATGGGGGTTTTGTTTTTATTTAGAAACTCAACAAACGCTTTAATGCCACCTTCATAATGGAAGTGGTCTTCCGTATTAGTGCGTTTATCAATAAGGCGGATGGATACACCGGAATTCAGGAAGGATAATTCACGCAAGCGTTTAGCCAGAATGTCGTGCTGGAATTCTGTGTTATTACGGAAAGTATCCATGCTCGGCCAGAAACGGACACGGGTACCTGTCTGTTCTGTTTCTCCAACGACTTTCAGTGGGCTTTGTGGTACGCCAAGGTGATAAGTCTGTTCATGAACTTTGCCGTCACGGCGGATAACCAATTCCAGCTTTTCAGACAAGGCGTTAACAACAGAAACCCCTACGCCGTGCAAACCGCCGGAGACTTTATAAGAGTTATCATCGAATTTACCCCCCGCATGCAGCACGGTCATAATAACTTCGGCTGCTGAAACACCTTCTTCTTCGTGTATGCCGGTAGGAATACCGCGGCCATCATCCTGTACGGAGACTGAGTTATCAGCATGGATAGTGACGATAACTTCATTACAATGACCTGCGAGGGCTTCGTCGATAGCGTTGTCGACAACCTCGAAGACCATGTGGTGTAAGCCGGTACCATCGTCTGTATCACCGATATACATGCCCGGACGTTTACGCACCGCATCCAGCCCTTTTAATACCTTGATACTTGAGGAGTCATATGTATTCGACATCAACGTTTCTCGCTCATTTTTAATCCTGTGGTTGAACCTCTATTTTGCCATTTTCCACGCGAAACATCTTGCTGTTTCCATCAAGCATGTCTGTTATTTGATCGGAATTTATCGCACTGACAAATACCTGAGCTTGCGTGGATTTTAGACGAGCGGCCAGCAACTGACGGCGGCCGGTATCCAGTTCGGAGGCAAAATCATCAAGCAGATACAGACATTGTTGTCCGCTCTGTCGGGTGAAATATTCACCCTGTGCTAGCCGCAGTGCGCACATCAGTAACTTTAATTGACCGCGGGATAGCATATCTTCTACTGGCGTTCCTTCCGCACGAATGCGCAGATCTGCCTTATGTGGGCCGGAAGCTGTATAGGTTAACGTTCTGTCGCGCTCAAATTGGCGTTCCAGTAATTCAGCATAATCACTCTCTTTGTCCCATCCCTGTTGAAAAGAGAAACTTAATGTAAATTCGGGTAAGAATTGCTTACAGGTATCCGTAATATCCTGAGTGATGTTTGCAACATATTCACCACGCCACTGATTTATTTGGTTAGCGAGTGGCGCCAATTCCTGATCCCAGGGCCGTATCTGGCTGTAGCGGGTAACTTGTCGTAGTGCTGCATTGCGTTGTTTGAGTAGCCGTTTTAAGTTTACCCATGCAGAAAAAAAGCGTGGCTCATTGTGAAAGCAACCCCAGTCAATAAAGGCCCGTCGATACTTTGGCCCGCCATTTAACAGGGTAAACCCTTCTGGGGTAATAAGCTGCATAGGTAACATCTTAGCCAGTTCGGCAATTTTACAGCCATCACTACCATCAATTCTGACTTTACTGTCGCCATGACGGTTTTTACTCAGACCGATAGACCGTTCTCGCTCGTTCTCTTGTTGTCTTAACCGCCCATGCAGAACAAATTCATCACAGTCGTGACGAATTATCCGCCCTGTCTGAATGCTACGAAAAGCGCGTCCGTGACCCAGCGTATAAATCGCTTCCAATACGCTGGTTTTGCCGCTGCCATTAGATCCAACCAGAAAATTAAATCCGGTAGCTAGAGGCAAATCAGCGGCGGCGATATTACGAAAATCGCGGATAAGTAAACGCGTGAGAGTCATATACCTGAAATATAAATCCGGTTACAGGCGCATTGGCATCACGACATAAGCCGCATTGTGGCTGGCACAGTCTTCTATCTGAACACTGGAAATAGCATCCGTCAGTAATAAACGAACCTCTTCACATCTTAGTGTATTGAGAACATCTAACACGTAACTAACATTAAAGCCTATTTCCATTTCAGCACCTTGGTAGCTGACATCGACAATCTCTTCGGCTTCTTCCTGTTCAGGGTTATTGGCTGTGATTTTTAGCTGGTTTTTACTGAAATAGAGGCGAACTCCACGGAATTTCTCGTTAGAGAGAATTGCTGCGCGTGAAAAAGCTTGTTTCAGCATATCGCAATTAGCTTCCAGGGTTTTATCCGGGTTCTTTGGCAATACGCGGCGATAATCAGGGAAACGCCCATCCACCAATTTAGAAGTAAAAATAAAGTCGCCAACGTGGGCACGGATATTGTTACTGCCGATTTGTAACTGTAGCGGAGTATCGCCACCATCCAGCAATCTCATGAGTTCAATCACGCCTTTGCGTGGCACGATAACCGAATGGGAAGGCAACTTTTGACCAATTCCCATAGAACAGACTGCCAGACGGTGACCATCGGTTGCAACTGTACGCAATTCTTCTCCTTCGGTTTCAAACAACATACCGTTGAGGTAATAGCGGACATCCTGGTGAGCCATTGAGAATTGAGTTGATTCAATAAGGCGTTTCAGTGTGGCTTGGGGCAGTGAAAACTCCACTTCACTTTGCCAGTCATCGAGATTTGGAAAATCAGATGCAGGCAATGTGGAGAGCGAGAAACGGCTGCGACCGGAACGCACCAATAAGCGGTCGCCATCCAGTTCTACACTGATTTCGGCCCCATCTGGCAGACCTCGCCAGATATCAAAGAATTTACGTGCCGGTACCGTGGTTGCACCTTCTGCGTGTGGCGATGAAAGCGTGACTCTTGCCATCATTTCCATTTCTAAATCTGTGCCGGTCAGCAACAGGGAACCTTCTGTAACCTGTAGTAATAAATTACCAAGAATAGGCAGAGTAGGGCGCCCACTCAGCGGGCTACTGACCTGTTGCAGTGGTTTTAACAATTGCTCACGTTCAATGATAAATTTCATAGCACTAGGAAGACAATGTTCTGATTAAGTTAGAAAAATCCTCTTTGATGTCGTGACTTTCTTCACGCAGTTGTTCGATCTTACGACAAGCATGCAACACAGTTGTGTGGTCACGTCCACCAAAGGCATCCCCGATTTCAGGCAAGCTGTGGTTGGTTAACTCTTTTGCCAGCGCCATTGCCATTTGCCTTGGACGGGCAACGGAACGGGAGCGCCGTTTGGAAAGTAAATCGGCCACCTTGATTTTATAATACTCAGCGACTGTTTTCTGAATATTATCAATGGTAACCAGTTTTTCTTGCAGTGCTAATAAGTCACGTAATGCTTCACGTACAAAATCAATAGTAATCGCTCGACCGGTAAAATTGGCATTCGCTATTACCCTGTTCAATGCCCCTTCGAGTTCACGGACATTAGAACGCAGACGTTTAGCTATAAAGAAAGCAACTTCTCCAGGCAACTGGATTTCGTTTTCGTCTGCCTTTTTCATCAAGATAGCGACACGAGTTTCTAGTTCCGGTGGTTCAATGGCAACGGTTAACCCCCAGCCAAAACGGGATTTTAACCGATCTTCTACCCCATTGATCTCTTTTGGATAGCGATCTGATGTCAGAATAATCTGTTGATTACCTTCCAGTAATGCGTTGAATGTATGGAAGAACTCTTCTTGAGAGCGTTCTTTATTGGCAAAAAACTGAATATCATCGATCAGTAATGCGTCGACAGAGCGGTAATAGCGTTTGAACTCTTCTATTGCATTATTTTGTAATGCTTTGACCATATCCTGAACGAAACGTTCAGAATGCATATAGACCACCTTGGCATTTGCCTTACGTGCCATAATGCTGTTGCCTACGGCATGCAATAGATGGGTTTTACCTAAACCCGTACCACCATAAAGAAATAGTGGATTATAAGCGCCGCCGGGATTATCAGCGACCTGTCTTGCCGCAGCGCGAGCAAGTTGGTTGGATTTACCTTCAACAAAGTTATCGAAAGTATGTTTCGGGTTAACATTAGAGCGATAAGATAGCTCTGGTTGTACCGCAGTGTTATCCCAACTGGGGCGTACTGATGTGTTTTGTGGTGCAGGTGCAACCGGCGCGTGAGCAACAACCCTTTGTGGCGGGCTATCATTTTGGGAAATAGGTTTATTGCCAACTTCAAAACGTAATAATGGTACTTCAGCTCCACAGAAGTCATTCAACAACCCATTGATGTTGTTGATATACTTCTCTCTTACCCAATCCAGAACGAATCGATTTGGGGCATAAAGTGCCAGAGTGTTACCACTTAGCTCTGCCTGAAGGGGGCGTATCCACATACTGAATTCTGTGGCAGGTAATTCATCCTGCAATCGGGCAAGACATTGCTGCCAAAGCGAAAGTGACACGGTGGACTCCCCTAAAACAAGGCCAATTAACAATTAAAGAAATCGGAGTGGTTAGCTCATTATATTGGGTACAAAACAACGACTCCTCTAAGGCGAGGAAGGATCGATTGTCATGTGTGTGGCGATTTTTAATGTCATCGCTCCCCCATGATCCGAGGATAAGATCCAAATCATGGCTGGGGATCATAGCGCAAAAGACGATATAGATCTTCATTCTTTTACACAGTTTAAGCGCTTTTTATCCACAGGATAAAATTGTCTGTGAAATAAAGGGCTGTAAAGGGGTTGCAGTGGAGTTATGGTGGTTGTCAAATGCAGATCGAGAATAAGCCGATATTCAAAATAAAATCGGACCAAGGATCATAGCAGAAAACGAAGATCTGCCGGTGATCGTTGCGCTTTGTTCAGTAGTCCGTATAATGTTGCACCCTATGTGCGATACCAGAGTTTTTTACCGATAATTCTTAGTGAAGGGTTCTGGTGTACGCATGGGCAGAGTGTTGGTAAACATCCAACTCAGTAGAAAAGCCGGCCGACTTTGTGTTATGTAAATTGACTCAGAGCTGTACATTTTATTACAATCCCGCTTCTTTTATATTGATGTTGCGATTGAGGCATCGGTGTCTATATGCTCACTGGCTGCCAACGCGTTTACTGAATCAGTAATAATCTTAAGTTAGGTAGAAATCGCTATGAAACGCACTTTCCAACCATCCGTACTGAAGCGTAACCGTTCTCACGGCTTCCGCGCTCGTATGGCTACCAAAAATGGTCGTCAGGTTCTG
>NZ_PUWT01000057.1:0-21034 GCF_002968995.1 Photorhabdus hindustanensis | reverse complement strand
TTAGTGAAGGGTTCTGGTGTACGCATGGGCAGAGTGTTGGTAAACATCCAACTCAGTAGAAAAGCCGGCACTTTGTGTTATGTAAATTGACTCAGAGCTGTACATTTTATTACAATCCCGCTTCTTTTATATTGATGTTGCGATTGAGGCATCGGTGTCTATATGCTCACTGGCTGCCAACGCGTTTACTGAATCAGTAATAATCTTAAGTTAGGTAGAAATCGCTATGAAACGCACTTTCCAACCATCCGTACTGAAGCGTAACCGTTCTCACGGCTTCCGCGCTCGTATGGCTACCAAAAATGGTCGTCAGGTTCTGGCTCGCCGTCGTGCAAAAGGCCGTGCTCGTCTGACCGTTTCTAAGTAATAAAGCTAACCATCTAGTGGTTACGCTCGCTTTTCCGAGGGAGTTACGCTTGTTAACTCCCAAGCATTTCACTTATGTTTTCCAGCAACCTCAACGGGCAAGTTCGCCAGAGATTACTATCCTTGGCCGCCTTAACGAGCTGGGGCATCCCCGCATCGGTCTTACTATAGCCAAGAAAAATGTTAAACGTGCCCATGAGCGTAACCGGATTAAGCGGTTGGCCCGTGAAAGCTTCCGTTTAAACCAACATCAGTTGCCTCCTATGGATTTTGTGGTATTGGTTAAGAAAGGCGTTGCTGAGCTTGATAACCGTGCGTTAACGGAAGCTTTGGGTAAATTATGGCGTCGTCACTGTCGCTTGGCTCGCGCTTCCTGATCGGATTAATCCGAGGATATCAGTTGGTCATAAGCCCGCTGTTGGGACCCCGTTGTCGCTTTAATCCTACATGCTCTCAATATGGCATTGAGGCATTATGCCGATTTGGGGTGATAAAAGGCTGTTGGTTAACGGTGAAACGCATATTAAAATGCCACCCTTTACATGAAGGTGGTGATGATCCTGTCCCACCCGTAAAAAACAACGATAACAGAGAACACTAACGATGGATTCGCAACGTAATCTTCTTCTCATCGCTTTGCTGTTCGTTTCTTTCTTGGTCTGGCAAGCATGGGAAGCAGATAAAAATCCGCAGCCAACAACAGTACAGGCCACGCAACAAACGGATATGCCGAGCAGTGAGAATCAGGCTGTACCAGGCAGTGGAAAAGGTAAACTTATCACAGTTAAAACTGATGTGCTCTCTTTGACCATCAATACTCGTGGCGGTGATATCGAAGAGGCTGACCTGTTAGCCTATCCTGATACCCTAGGTTCAAATCAACCATTCAAGTTGTTGGAAACAACATCTGCTTTCACTTATCAAGCGCAAAGTGGATTAACGGGGAAAGATGGCCCAGATAATCCGCTGAATAGTGAACGCCCGCTGTATACCGCAGCACAGGATAGCTATGTATTGGCTGATGGGCAGGATGAATTGCGTATTCCGATGAATTTCGTCACTAAAGATGGCATTGTTTATGTTAAAACATTTGTCCTGAAACGTGGTGAATACGCGATTAGTGTGGATTACCATATTAATAACACGACGGAAAAACCGTTACAGATGACCTTCTTTGGTCAGTTGAAACAGAGTGTTGAACTGCCAAAGCATCGTGATACAGGCAGCAGTAACTTCGCACTGCATACTTACCGTGGCGCTGCTTATTCTTCAGACGATACCAAATATAAAAAATATAGCTTTAGCGATATTGAAGGTGAATCTTTATCCGTGACCACCAAAGGTGGCTGGATTGCCATGTTGCAGCAATATTTTGCTACTGCTTGGGTTCCGGCGGCTAATGAAACCACTACCTTCTACACTGCCGCATTAGGTAAAGAGATGGCTGCGATCGGCTATAAGAGTGCGCCAATCTCTGTTGCGGCTAATAGTGAGAAAACGATCTCCTCTACATTGTGGGTTGGCCCGGAAATTCAAGATGAGATGGCCGCTGTAGCACCTCATCTGGATCTGTCGGTAGACTATGGTTGGTTGTGGTTTATCTCTCAGCCATTATTTAAGCTGTTGAAGTTCCTGCATGGTTTTATTGGTAACTGGGGCTTCTCCATCATCGTTATCACCTTTATTGTGCGTGGTATCATGTACCCGCTGACCAAAGCACAATACACGTCAATGGCGAAAATGCGTCTGTTACAGCCTAAATTGGCGGCTATGCGTGAGCGTATTGGTGATGATAAACAGCGTATGAGCCAGGAAATGATGGCGTTATATAAAGCAGAGAAAGTAAACCCACTGGGTGGTTGTTTGCCTCTGTTGATCCAGATGCCAATCTTCCTTGCTTTATATTACATGTTGATGGGTTCTGTTGAATTGCGCCATGCGCCATTCGCGGGTTGGATTAATGACTTGTCTGCGCAAGATCCTTATTACATTCTGCCGTTGCTGATGGGTGTAACCATGTTCATCATCCAGAAAATGTCTCCGACGACAATTACTGATCCGATGCAACAGAAGATTATGACTTATATGCCGGTCATATTTACCATATTCTTCCTGTGGTTCCCATCAGGTCTGGTTCTGTACTATATCGTCAGTAACTTGGTGACAATTATCCAGCAGCAATTAATTTATCGTGGGCTGGAAAAACGTGGTCTGCATAGTCGCGAGAAAAAGCCAGCGAAATAAAACATAGCTTCAGCCAGAATGAATATATGCTAGCCGTTGTAACAGAAAAGGCGGTCATTGACCGCCTTAACTATTTGGGTGAAAAAATGAATACCACGGATACGATTGTTGCTCAGGCTACCCCGCCAGGACGAGGAGGGGTTGGCATTTTGCGTGTTTCCGGCCCGAAAGCCGCACAGGTAGCTGAGGTGGTATTAGGTAAATTACCCAAACCCCGTTATGCAGATTATCTGCCATTTAGTGATGTGGATGGCCGGGTACTTGATCAGGGGATTGCTATTTACTTTCCGGGGCCTAACTCCTTTACCGGAGAAGATGTATTGGAGCTTCAAGGTCATGGTGGGCCGGTTATTCTCGATTTGCTACTTAAACGCATTCTAACGCTGCCAGGTGTGAGAATTGCTAACCCAGGTGAGTTTTCTGAACGCGCTTTTCTTAATGACAAACTGGATTTAGCTCAGGCGGAAGCCATTGCTGATCTGATCGATGCCAGTTCGGAGCAAGCAGCCCGTTCAGCGATGAATTCCTTACAGGGCGCTTTTTCGACTCAAGTTCACCAGATGGTGGAAGCGCTTACTCACTTACGAATCTATGTAGAAGCGGCTATTGATTTTCCAGATGAAGAGATTGATTTCCTTTCTGATGGGAAAATCGAGGCCAAGTTGGATGACGTAATGGCTGAGCTTGAGCGTGTACGTTCTCAGGCTCGTCAGGGCAGCCTTTTACGTGAAGGGATGAAAGTTGTTATCGCCGGTCGCCCTAATGCGGGGAAATCCAGCCTGCTTAATGCATTAGCAGGCCGTGAAGCGGCGATTGTGACGGATATTGCAGGTACAACTCGTGATGTGCTGCGTGAACATATCCATATTGACGGTATGCCGTTGCATATCATTGATACAGCGGGTTTGCGTGAAGCCAGTGACGAAGTTGAACGAATTGGTATTGAGCGTGCCTGGCAGGAAATTGAGCAGGCTGATCGTGTACTGTTTATGGTAGATAGCACGACAACGAGTGCGGTTGAACCTGTGGAAATCTGGCCTGAATTTATGGCTCGTCTGCCTAAATCGCTCCCTATCACAGTCGTTCGTAATAAGACAGATATGACCGATGAAGAGACAAGTATTGCAGAAGTAAGTGGTTACTCGCTGGTTAGACTTTCTGCCCGTAGCGGTGAAGGTATCGATTTATTGCGCGATCATCTAAAAGAAACGATGGGTTTTAGCAGTAATACCGAAGGTGGTTTCTTGGCTCGTCGTCGTCATTTACAAGCATTAAATACCGCAGCGGAACATTTACAACAGGGACATGAACAATTGGTGGTTGCCCGTTCGGGTGAATTGCTGGCAGAAGAGCTGCGTCTGGCGCAGCAGGCGTTGAGCGAGATAACGGGTGAATTTACCTCCGATGATCTACTAGGAAGGATTTTTTCGAGTTTTTGTATTGGGAAGTGAGTGGTCATTTTTAAAGTGTAACGCTTCAAAAACTATTGTAACATATCAAGCATAACGCACTGTTATATATAAACTTTTACATATATAACAGTGCTTTCTTTTTTTACTTCGTTTTGATCCGCTTTACAAAAATTCCATCGCGCATTGCAAAGTCATTTTCCGATTGCCTTTAAAAAAATGGTGTTGTTTTAAAAGCGCCAAATACAGTGCGTTATACTCTGTTCCAACAGCCACAACATCTATTACCGGAACAAGATTGTTTTTAAATGATCGTCTGTCAAATCAAACTCAGGATCTTTACCTGTTAACGCTTTCGTTAGTGGCATAATTTTGGTCCTCACACCCATTCCTCTGTAATCGACATAGCCATAATCACGTAATACTTCCATAACAATGGTATTTCTGGGTGAACGCTGTCCTGCTTTCATTTTTTCTACCGTCATGGAGTTTGGTAACGAACCTGGGCTAATGATTTCAAGCCGGTCGGAATAACTAGAGACCTCAATTTCAACAAAACGTGTCCAATCGCGGTGCGCCAGCGCATTGACCAATGCTTCTCTAACGGCCTCAAGTGGATAAAACCACCGTGTCTCTCGCCTTAACTCTTCATTCACCTGATCAGACTCTTGAGAAATAAAGGGACTCATAGCCTCGATAAATCTCTCAATAACGCCGCCATCGACTAGCCGTTTATCACCATTTTCAAGATCCCAGCGTCCGACCATTGGGCCATCAATGATGTCATCCAATGCAGCTTGGTATTCCTTATCTTCACCATGAAATATCATGACCCGTAAACCTGCTTGTTTGAGATAGCGTCTCGGGCTTTTACCAAATAACACCAAGCCAGCTATTGTGCAGCAAACATTGCCTGCGGCTTCGGTTAAAAAACCCAGTCCAAGTAGCCTTGTTTGCCATTCATCAGGCGTTTTAGGTACATCGGGATCTCGTAAGATGTCCTTTACGTAATTGGTTAGGCGGGCGTCATCCAAACAACTCATATCTGTACGAGGCACAGGCATTACTTCGGTATGCAGCATTTCACCCAATTCAAACAATCGCATTTGTTGCTCTCTAGTTGCTAGCCTCAATGTTGTCCCAACACGAATATAGATTTCCTCTTTTCCGCTATGGCGAACGACGTAGGGCTTCGAAATGCCGATGGGAAAGCTAATGACAGCAACCAGTTTGCCATCATCCAATTGCACCTCTTCGTAAAACGGCAGCATCATCGGATGAATTTTGCCCTGAAAGACATTCATAACCCACTCTTCAAGATCATGCCTTTGCACGCCACTAATAGTGCCGTCATCTTCCACACCCAGCAGTATTCGTCCTCCTTGAAAGTTGGTCATGGCAACAACTTCTTTGGCTAATTGCTCAGGGCGTATATCATCTCGCTTAAACTCCACACCTGAGTTTTCGCTATTGGCAATAATTTCCAACAATTCTGTTTTTAACATCGTTCTCTCCCAAGGAAGTAAAGCATTCAGTTAAAGCCGTACTTTTCACGGCGTTGATTAAACGCACTCTTACCACCTTCCAATATATCTGCCGCTAGTTTTTGCACTTCTGGCATATCGATCGCACCCTGTTGTTCTGGCAGGATCAACCCTTTGTTATCTTCCACACTCAGCACACCAATCCATTCCGCGTCACCAAATACCGGAATATTGGCGTTGTGGGTTGCGAACAAGAACTGCCGGCTTAGTTTGGCTCTGCGCAGCTCAGCAACTATACGTTCAGCAATAAAGGCGTTATCAAGGTTATCCTCTGGCTGATCAAGGATAAGCGGATCTTGGTTGTCCAATAGCAACAGGTGCAAAATCGCCGTACATTGTTGGCCGGTCGATAGTTCCCCAATTGGGCGGAAAACGGCCTCGCGTTCACCGTGAGTGATATTCAGCTCAATCGCCATTGTATCGGGAAGCATCAACTCTTCTAGCTCAAGCAGTTTATACTCAGGCAAACGGCTTAACGCTCGCACAACGGAATTAGATATACCGAAATTAATAGTTAATTCAGCCTCACCTCGGCGAATAGTGGCAGCAAGATTAGCTGGTGTGAACTCACCCTCTAAAACCCACGCTAGCCTTTTCTGCTCAACACCTTCCAAATTGCAATTACTCAAGAAATTCACTAATTCTTGGCGGTTACCTTCAGAATTCAGACTAAGGCGTACCTTCTGATCCAACTTGCGATTGAGCCGTTTAACCGACTTCTGCATGGCGCTAGTATGTGCACTGGTCTGCTGATCTAACTCAAGTAATAGTTTCTTCCGCTGACTATAGAGCTCGTTGAGTTGGGTTTGTCGGTTTTGCAAGGCAGTTTCTTTTGGGCGAATCTGTTCAATTTGTTTTAGTAAGGTTTGATATTCAGTACCAATCTGCCGACCCGTTTTACCCTGACTTGTAGGTATGTCTTTAAACGCATTTTCAAGTTGTTGTTCTTCCGCTTGTAACCTTTCCGACAGTTGTTGTTGTAGAGGAAGTAAATTACTCGAGGCTTTACTGGAAAGCTCCTTAACTTGGATTAAACATTGAGTTAAAGAGCTCTTTAACATTTCCAAAACTTGACGCTTTTGTTTTAAAAGATCTGAGTGTGGCAATCCTTCTAAGCTGGCATCGCTTAAAAAAACCGTATCTGGCAAACTGTCTTTTAAGATGTTGATAGCTTCTTTTATTCGAGTAATTTCTTCATTAACTCTCCCACTCAGTTGTTTTTCCTTTTCCAGCTTTGGAATCACTTTCAAATTTTCATCGATACCCAACGCTTGGAATTGTTTAGCCTGATCCAATAATTTGGGTAAGCGTTCAACTTCTGCTTCAACATCTGCTTTTTGGCTAAGCGCACGAATAATGGTTTCACGATTATCCTTAAGGCTCACTAGCACTTTGGCTATGGCCTTATCAAACTGTTCGTGCTCACCTTCCAAGAATCGTTTAATAAGTAGGTTTCGGCTTTGCTCATCCCGAGTCATTTCATAAATTTCATTCTGACCGTACAGCTCAACGCCAGGCAGTAAATCTTTGGGGTGATAAGGTGAAATTCTGCCGTTTTCATTCACCACTGGCTGGTTTCCATATTTGCGGCTCACCGTAAATACGCGGCCATGCATGGTTGCAGAGCGAATACTTACTTCAACTATACCTTTTTCGATACCTAAGTTATTTTTTACAATAGCGTCATGCTGAGCTTTTGATGCTTTACCAAAAGGTTCTAAATCAAAAGCATAGCGAATACACTCCAGCAGGGTTGATTTGCCCGTACCTCTACCACCAATCACCGCGTTTAAGTGAGCCGATAATTCAATATCCATACCATCAAGGTAGCCACCGACAAAACGAATACGTTCGATAGCTGACGCATAGTTTTCTGGTTTGTCTGAATTTAGCCGCACTCTGGAGCCAGCATCTAAAAAAGCTTGCTTGAAAGAAGTGAAGCAGGGCTTGGTCATTTTAATTAAACAAGAAGCGCCATCAGCTTTAATCTCTTCAGGCTTTGCCACATCAGCGGCATTGATGGCAGCCATTTCCCGTTCGCGGCGATAGTCATCATTCTTATTCAGGAAAACTTTACGATAAAAGTCGCTCTCTACGCCCTTTAAGTCCTCAATTGAACCTGGGATCTGAGCAGCCAACAGCTCTTTATGTTGCCAAACATGATTCATCCGCCGCTTTAACACGCCATCATCATTGGTACAGTGGGCCGCGAAAATGAAACCACCTTTACCGTTTATGTAATTAATAATATCCGTGGCAGATTTCTGCACTGGGGCTTCCGGCTGGTTTATATCCACACCCAATGCTCCCAAATGCATTTTTATCAGATCAGCCGAAGCTGATTCATCAAACAGGCAAACGAAGTGGACTTTCTCACTGGAGGCAACTTCAAAGCCGGGGAACACCACGATTCCATGTTGTGCAAAGAGATCTCTGATCTTTTCAAAACCATTCACCGATCCATGATCAGCTAGGCCAATGACTTTAATTCTCATCTCTAGCGAAGCATTTAATAATTGCTGGTTATAGTCATCTTCAGAAAGAGTCGGTTGCTGCCCCCGATGTTTTATGTAGTCTGAAGAATTTACCTGCAATGCACACTTGAAAAAACGTGCTTTAGTGTACTTATTGGTCTGGATAGTCATCTTATACTCCACTTATACAGGCATATTCATCGTTCAGGTCTTGGCAATTTACATCGACAAAATTGTCTTAAAGCAAATCCGTGTTAAGTCCTGCGGTTTTCAAACGCTGCGTCAAATTGCGCATTTTACTGAACTCGGTACCAAAACTTTGGCTAAGCCCAACACCTTCACAAAAATCTTTAGCTGTAATGTTCTTCAACTCATCGGCATACTTAATCATTTGTAGATGTAGCTCAGCCGTGTACTGATTGCGTGGCGCATTTGCTAAAACCTGCTTGATCCTTTCGTAAATATCTTGTTCGTTTATCATAACCTTTACCATTGAACATCTAGCTAATTTAGCTAAATTATATAATTTATATGCGTACCGCAAGGAAACTGTAGTTGCGTTGGTAAACGTTCTAGGCTATTTGCAAATAGATGGGGGATGGTTTTTTATTGATAGCAAGCTATGAGATAATGCTACCATTTAGTTACAAAATCAAAATTCACATAACAAATTGTTTTAATTATATTTTTTACATTCTGTATTGGCAAGTGAATGGGTAAAAGGCAGAAGTGGAACTTTTTTACCGGTTATAACAGGTAAAATTACATTTACCGGCTATAGCGTGTAACAATGAGGTTAACTGTTCAAATTGGTTGACCTCAATATGAAAGTGGCTAACTCGAAACAACTCAGCGCATATTTAAAAGATATCAGGCTTAATCTTATCGAACAGATTAAAACAGAGTGTCAATCCTCAACAGGGAAATTTGATCCAGCTCCCAATAATTCAGAAAAATTAAAGAAAAAATAGCTAAGTCCGATAAAATATGAAATAAAACTTCAATAAACTATATAATATAGATGGAGTTATAAAATGAAGTATGATCCACGGTTAAAAACATTTGTTGATAATGATTACAGATTAGAAGAACATCTTAATTTTAAAAAACAAATAGAAGATCAAAAATATAACCGTATGTTATTGGAATTGGAGCATCAATTTAAACTAAACCAATAATTTATTGCTTTATTGACAAAAGATGAAGCCATAGATTATATGAAAACACTAGATCATAATTTCTATAATTCATGGAAAAATAATATTAAAACTATCTACTCATATACTGATCCAGCTTCATCATTTGCTGGTAATATCTATGATTCTTTTGGGGTGGCAAGAATAATAAATGATTTAAGAAGTTTCGGTGTTAAGGCAACGGAATATGCTGGGAAAGATGGTAAAAAATATATAAAATTAACAGGCTACCCTGGTGTAAGAGACTATTTAAATGCCACAAGATATCTTGCTGATAATCCACGTATAGTATCTTTTGGAGTAGGTACTCTAGGCATTCATGATGGGATTGTTAAAGGTGCTAGATTCGGTATAGTATTCTCAGCTGCATATAGAGCCGTTGAGTTAATACTTAAAGATGATTATGGATTAGCTGATTTGTTTGTTAACTTAACAATAGATGGTGCAAAACTAGCTGTATCAACAGGTGTTGCTTTGGGCGTTAATTCACTAATAGCAGCGCCACTCTTAACTATAGGGTGGAGTCTTTTGGCTGTAACTATTGGAGTTTTTGCTCTTGGGGTTGGAGTTTCGCTTGCTTTATATTTGTTGGATGATTATTTTAAAATTAGTGAAAGCATAATTAAAAATATAAAAAATAGAAAAAGAAATGTTTTTGTGGGAACACCTACGGCAGATCAATTTTTTAATATGTGGGGTAGATATAGCCGTGGATAATATAAATAAAATAAAAATATACGTAGGCTCGCTATTTGTTTTTTTTATGACAGTATTATTTGTATTTTTCTCATTAAATGATTATATAGGTTTTTTTAGGCGTGATAGCGTTATTACATTCTCATGGAAGAGTGCGGGGTTTATTTGGTTTACTCCTTTACTTATTCATATTGCTTATGCTTTGTTAAGGATTGCTAAAAATAGAACAAAAAATCTCAATGGTAAAATTGGGGATTATATTTCATGTGTATCAATAATAGGATTTATTCTTACTTTATTTGTATCTTTTTATGTTGATGATGAGTTAAAGTTGGAGGGGTATGTAACATGTAGTAAATCATCATGGATGGCTCCAAATAAGTATGTTAAGGATATTTCTCTTTGTCACTAAGCATATATTTTTATATGCTTAGTGTTTTATTTTTATTTAATAATTTCTATCTTCCCATATGCTATAAGCAGATGTGCCGGCTGTTATATGATTCCGTGAATTTAATAAAACTCTTTCATATATTGTACTCTGACATGTAGCAGAATAGCTCACAATAAATAGAGAAAATTCACAATGAAAAAGTAAATAAAAAAATTACAGAAAAAACTCAATACGTTAGGGCTGATTGAAAACTATATCTTTTTGAAAAAACCTATAAAGCACAAGCCGATTGTGGATGAATGGGAACGTATCCAGTATATAGTCTGTTCATTGAGCTGAAAGGCAGCAAACCAGAGTACAGTGATCAGGAAACTTCCAAACGCCAGAAGAAACAATCTTACGTTGTCTGCGCTATGTGAGTATAACAGGCCAGTCAAATGTATCTATGCGCTTGAGTACGTGGATAACAGACATTGAGACAGGTTTGTGCAACAGGCATTGAACCGACTGTACCCGTCTGATAGCTAATTATCTACTGCAACTCGGCACTTGGAGTCATTTACAGTGCCATATAAATATGGCACCTACTCACATTATGATTTTATAACTTACTTTTTACCTGCAACATCTAATTGCTGATAAATATAGTGTTTATAACTTTCCACTAGCGCCTTATCCTGACAATCATCCAACGCTCCCCGGCAGAGATGACGCATTGTCATATTCGCTCGATAAAAAGGTGAAGCATCTAGTTTAGCTCTCTCCATAATCATGCCCCCAAGGAATGAAATATCCGTCAGTTCATCAGTCTGAATAGATTCTCCCTGTTGCAAGTTATCCCGCATAGTAAATTGGGTGATATGACCCGGATTTGAAAATACGCCATTGTACTGGTTTAGGCTGATATTGGGTTGATGATCACCGAAATAGAGGAACATGGTTGGCTTTTCCCGTTTAGCAACAAACTCACTGAAATCTTTAATTGCTGGATCAGAAGCTTTGATTTTCTCCATATAGTGACTGAATTTACCCACTGCCTGTGAATTTTTCACATGTCCGGTAAGCCCGTAATCATCAGAATGATCTTCATCATATGGGCCATGTTCATACATGGTCAGTGAGAAAATAAAGAGCGGCTTATCCGTTTCCTGTGCCAAAATTTCTTTCACATAACCCAACATCTCTTGCGTAGAGATAGTCCACAGATTTTTATCAAGACTGGCGGGATATCCCAATTCCTGTGGCTGAATAATGCGATCAACGCCGAGAGTTTGATAAGCATGACCAGAATGATAAGAAGATTTATTAAATGGCGTCAAAACAACCGTGTAATAACCATTCTGTTTCATTTCACGGAATAAGCTGTATTTTAGATGATCAACAATAAAATAAAAAACCGCATTCTTACGTGAGCCAAAATCGTCTGTATTTAAACCGGTCAGAGCGGAGAATTCAGATAACCAGGTACCACCACCGAAAGTTTGCACCCGCATTGGGCTTTGTGCGCTGACACCAGAATCCTGCTGGAACATATAAAGATCGGGTAAACGGGTATCATCAGGCAACTGATAGATATGTGGAGTGACGGTGGATTCCTGTAATAACATCACCACGTCAGGTTTAATCGCTGACTGCGGCACAGGCAGCACGACACTTTTAGCCTGTTGCAGAAAATAATCGGCTGATTGCCCAAATTGAGGCGCATGATATTTGGCATCTTTAGCCGACATCACCATATTAGTGACTGTACCACGTCCTTTTGGTAGTGAAGATTCCCACTGCTCTCTAAATGCATTGGCAGTAGCGCTCACTTCCCATGTACAGAACGCCGCCAGAACCAAGCCGACAGTACGCCATTTGAAGCCACGAAGGGGAGAGGATTTTTTCCAGCTCAGCATCATGTTAAAAATCAACCAGATAAACATAGCGACAACGCCCAAACCAGCGAGCCAATAGTGGTGTAATGTTTCCTGATTGGCAGGATCAAACATCAAGTTCAGATCGGAGAACATCAACTGTTCTTTGTAGTAATGAACTTTTATCTGATTGAGGAACTTAAAGATAATAAACAGTGTTCCGGTAAAGGCCGTAGAAAACAGTAACCGGGCAGATACAAAAAACACCAGGCCAAATATCACACCAAACACGCCGACAGCGATCAGTGCCGGGTAAATGTCTTCACTTTTTTCAAAAACCAGTATTAAAGTTGCAATGAACAATAATCCCAGATAAACACCTGATATTATTTTCTTTTTCATATTGTATTCAATCCAGTTAATAGATGGTTCACGGTTGGCAAAATAACACAGATCAGTTCAAGACGGTGATTTTGCTGAAATCATCTATATTTTAAATTAAACAAATCATCAGAATAGCCCATTATCTCTGAGAATATGTGACTCAGCCTGACGACGAGTAAAACCACTGCGATCAAAAAATTCCAATATCTGAATAGCCAGTTTACGACCGATACCGAGTTGATCGCGAAAATCCGCAGCGGTAATTGCACCACAATCTTGATTAAATTGGCGAATCAATTCCGCGAACTGCTGAATTCGTTGGCTGCAATAATAACGATCAGGAACAATCGCGATAATATGCCCCAATTGCGCTGATTTTTTCAATAAATTGCGAACTGTTGCTTCTTCTTCTTTTAAATCAGCAGCCAGATCACGTACCCACCACGGATCATCTGTGAAATAGGGGACTATTCGTTGCCACAATTTTGCCTGTTCATCACTAAAAGACAAACTGTGCTCAGGAAGATATAACCAACCTCGTAATTGCTTTAGCTGTCCATCACTGAGCAATGCATCTATCAGAGTATAAACCAGTGCTTCATCCAGCGTTGGCATCGCCATCCGTTTCAGACGTGCCCTTCCCAAACCCAATTGGTCAACATGTTGCCGGTGATATTCGGCCAAAACTTGTAGTAACTTCTGCTTTGTTAACCTGGCATTGTTCTGTGACAACATCATCCCATTGGCAATAATCACATCCTTATCAACGATTAGCTGGTGGAGAGTTGCTTCTGTTAACTGACGCGCCCAAGAAAAGCGGTCGAGAGAAAGTGCGCCTCGGGGCAAATGGAGCGCTAAATTAGCCGCATGATCTGATGTTTTGGCAAGCTGAGTGAGCCAATGCAAAAATTCTGGCTGGCGTTTACCACGGCGGGGAGAATTTAGGTTTATCACCCGCGCGCCAGCCAGTGTTTTTCTGGCGCTGATATCTCGCAGTATTAGCCGATCATTCTCAACCAACCACAATGGGCTATCAAGTACCAATTCAGCCAGCAGAGGCTTATCAGAAAGCTGATTTAGTAATGAAATCCGCCCCGTTATATGGCTGGCAGCATGATGAATATGAAGTGGTTGCCAGTTTCGCAAAGGTTCATCAGTTTCTACTTCCACCAATACCTTTTCTACATGCTCAAAGGGTTTGTGGGAAAATAGCCAATCACCACGGGAAACCTGTTCTTTACTAACATCACCAGTAATATTCAGTGCAATACGTTGCCCGGCCTGAGCCGTATCGGTTTGTTGATTCTGAGCATGCAAGCCACGTACTCTGACTTGTTGATCCCGGCCGGTCAGCCAGAGGATATCTCCCACACTGACCCGACCAGACAATGCTGTTCCCGTTACTACCAGACCCGCTCCTTTTACACTGAAAGCGCGATCTATCGCCAGACGAAAACGTTGATGTAATTTTTCATGCTGCTTATTTTGCTGATGTAACTGCAACAGATGCTGCCTCAAAGGAACAATACTTTCTTCATCTATCGCGGTTGTTACAAACAGAGGCGGGGCACCCCAACCCTGAATTGCCAGCTCATATTCAATTTGCTGACGGACTTCAACTATTCGGTGTGATTCCACGCGATCGGCTTTAGTGAGCGCAACGGTTATGGACGGACAGCCAATCAAACGCAGAATAGCTAAATGTTCTCTTGTTTGAGCCATTACCCCGTCGTCACAGGCAACCGCCAATAAAACATGATCGATACCCCCGATCCCTGCCAACATATTGGCGAGAAATTTTTCATGTCCGGGCACATCGATAAAACCAACCGCAGAGCTATCCGGTTGCGGCCAATAGGCATAACCCAAATCGATGGTCATCCCGCGCTTTTTCTCCTCCGGCAAATGGGCTGTATTAACGCCGGTAATCGTTTGAATAAGTGTGGTTTTTCCATGATCAACATGGCCCGCGGCGGCAAAAATCATAATAGTTTCAAAGAATTATTGTATTTCGGTAAGTTGTTGTATTTTAGAAAATTACAGCAATAGTGCCTGCAATAGCGCTTTTTCATCTTCGAGACAGCGTAAATCCAGCCATAAACGCCCGCCAGAAATCCGGCCAAGAACGGGTTTGGTTAACCCACGCCAGCGCCGGGCCAACCGTTCCAACGAGTTCCCCTGACCATCAATAGCGGCGAAAGTTAAAGACCAACTTGGCAGACGATCAACCGGCAATGAGCCGCTGCCAATCTGTGAATAACATGGCTCATCACGAACAATAAACTGATCACCGTAACGCGTTTGAAGCTGAGGTAGTAACCGTTGTGCCATATCATGCACTTGTTGCTGTGAACGGGTTAACAAACGTAACGTTGGCAACTGCTGGCAAAGCTGTTCGGGGCGCTGATATAACCGCAGTGTGGCTTCCAAAGCGGCCAGCGTCATCTTATCTGCCCGCAATGCACGTTTCAGTGGATGACGCTGAATTGCTTCTATCCAGCGCTTTTTACCGAGAATAATGCCGGCTTGTGGTCCTCCCAGTAATTTATCACCAGAGAAAGTGACCAGATCGATGCCTTGATTCAGATAATCTTGGGGCATAGGTTCGGCTGGCAATCCATATTGCGCCATATTGATCATGGAACCACTGCCCAGATCAATTGCCGTAGGGATTTGCGAGGCTATTCCCAGAGCGGACAATTCATGGCCGGATACTTCTGCGGTAAAACCTTCAATATTGTAGTTACTGGTATGCACTTTCATGAGGAGAGCGGTCTCTTCATTAATCGCTTGTTGGTAATCTTTCAGGTGAGTGCGGTTCGTGGTGCCGACTTCAACTAGTCGGCATCCTGCTTGAACCATGACATCAGGAATACGGAATGCGCCGCCAATTTCCACTAGTTCGCCACGAGAAACCACAACTTGCTTACCGGATGCCACGGTTGCCAATAATAACAGCACAGCCGCTGCATTATTATTAACGATACAGGCATCTTCCGCCCCGGTTAATTCACGCAGTAAATCCGCCAAAGCGTGGTCTCGGTGTCCACGCCCAGCGTCATTGAGGGAATATTCCAATGTTACGGGTGAACGCATCACTTGTGTCACCGCCTCAATAGCCGATTCTGCCATTAATGCTCGGCCAAGATTGGTATGAATCACCGTACCACTGAGATTGAACACTGGCTTTAAAGCCAAAGTTTGTTTCTGTTCCAGTTGCTGACCGAGAGCCAGGACCCAGTTATCACACCAATCAGGCAGTGCCTGATACTGCTTGATATAGATTCTGGCCTGTTCCTGCATCCCTCTTAATGTTGCCGTTACCAGCGTCTGTCCATATTGTTCCACGAATGGGGTGATTTGTGGCTCACGCAATAGACGATCAATGGCGGGGAGCTGGCTGTACAACGGGCACGGTTTATATGTCATGGCAATTCCGTCAACTCACTGTTACTCATTTGGGAACAAAAACGGGTTGATACTACTGCGGGCAAAACCTTCCTCTTCCATTTTGGCGTCGAGGATCAGTGAAGCTAAATCATCACCAACCGCCTCAACTTTTGGATCTTTCTCCTGATAGAGAATTTTCAAATAACTACCACAATCACCGCAACTTTCCGCTTTCACTGCGGCGTGCTCACTATCTAGCGACCAATAATTAAGATCGCGTGTCTGTTCGCAGTTACTACACTTTACTCGTACCACATGCCATTCACTTTCACACAAACTACAATGTAGATAACGCAGTCCGTTGGTTGTGCCAATCTGAACAACACTTGAGACCGGCATACTGCTGCAAACTGGGCAGAACTGACGATGTTCACCATATTCCGCCTTCGCTTTTCCTGGGATTTGATTTGCCATTTGTGCCCAATAGAGGGAGAGTGCCGCCCAGATAAAAAGTGCTTTTTCAGGGCTGACTTTACTGAATTCATTTTTCAACAAAGCATCGGCCATCTGTTCCAGCTCCTGTTCCGACGCCTTTGCTAGATTATCCAGAGCGGCATGAACATGTTCCGACGCATCCGGCAGTAATTCTGCTATCAGAGAGTGAAGCAATTTCTGCCAGTGTTTAGTGCGTTGGAAGGTTTTGCAATCCAGAGGCGGCTTATCTTCAATAACAGATTTTTCTAAGATATCTGCTATCTCCATTTTCAATGGATTATCATGTAACGCTTTTTGCTGAGCTTGGGCAACTTGTGCTGAAAAGTTAAGATAATCAATGAACGGGCTCTTTTCTGCCAGTTGCTGCAAGCGTTCTGTCCGGCGCTGATAAAGGTTTCTCAGATTAGCAAAAAGCAATGGCGGGATATAATCTGCTGCTTTTTCATTGCTACGATCTTTGCTTAGTTGTTCTTTAGGAACGATGCGAATACTCATTAAGTTCTATCTTCCTGCTATCTGCTTTGGGGCTTTCAGGTTAATAATAATCTTAAGCTTGTTCTTAGCGCTCAGCATAGATCAAAAGAGGTTTCTGGGCTACAGAGATAATGCTGGAAATGATGTGGTCAGTAATAACCAATATATTCATGAAATGGTTGCGATTTTTTATAACCATTCACTCTTTGTGTGAATTTTTTTCTGAAAGAAAAATATTGTTAAAAAATTTCTTTCAATTTAATGTTAAAAATCCCTAAAAAGAGTTAATTGTGATTTTTAACATTTCTTTCTATTATATTTAATATGGCCTAATGATTAATTGACTCATGCCTAAAAACATATAATTAAAGTGAATAATTAATTGTAAAAAGAGAATTAATTATTCATTACCTCACAAGGAAAAGATAGCAAAGTTAATAATTACATTTTGGTTTAAATGCGTTTCAAATGTATATAGTTAGTCATAGTGGTACTATCTATATTCTATATAATAACCTCATTTAAAAATACAGAAAGGGTAATTCCATGCTAATTAATCTCATTACGTCATATAGAAAAACAGCCGCAATCTACACTTTTGTTGAGGCGGGTTTATCTATTCACTTTAAAAATGGAACCTATGTAGATATTAACAAACTTGCCGATCAATATGGTATTGATTATTCTAGACTTAATCGATTATGTGATTTCTTAACTGAAATAGGTGTATTGGTTAGCGGCAACGATGGGGTTGCACTTTCTGAAGAATGCAGTGCACTTGCTGATCCTGATAGTTTGGAATTCTTAACAATAAAATATGAAATCAATCCAGGGCATTGGGATGCTTGGTTAATGTACCCAAAATCCTTACTGGAAAACAATGGTAAATCGGCATTTGAGATGGTGCATGGAAAACCATTCTTTGAGCTTTGGGATAGTGATAAAGAACTAAAATCAAATTTCGACGCTTTAATGTCAAAATATACAAACAGAATAATTGAAGAACTGCTTGTTATTTATGATTTTAATAAATATAACAGAATATTGGATCTAGGGGGCGGAGACGGAGAGCTTTTGATCAGAGTCAGTGAAAAATTCAAAGGAAAAGATTATGCTGTATTGGACAGATATAATGAAATTCCTATTTATGAGGGTATCGATTTCATAAATGGCGATTTTTTTGAGCCAATTCCGTCAGATTATGATTTATATATTTTAAAGAATGTCCTCCATAATTGGCCTGATAATGAAGCAATATCTCTTTTAAATAATTGCCGAAAGGTGATGGATGATAATGCAAACCTTCTGATAATAACCTTAATGAAAAAAACAAAATCCCCAATGGTTAAATCTGTCGATTTATTAATGGATGTTCTATATTTAGGGAAAGAGCGCTATTTAAGTGAATTCGAATATCTGGCTAATCAGGCGGGACTCGTCATTCGATATTCTAAAGATATAGATGGAATATTTTCACTTATCGAATTAGGGGTAAAATAAATTATAGAGATTCATAATTATTTCCAAAGGTGATTATATTTATATTCCACCGTTAGGGAATATATATGTGGCATCAATATATTTGATGCCAATTTTTATTTTATGCTAATGAAGTATATATGTAGTAAAATAAAAAGAAAAATTACTCTCTGGCAATAAAAACGGTTAATAATTATATTAAATAATCCTATTTGATTTTCGAAATTTATAGGAAGAGTTAATTGTGATCTTTGTCATTTCTTTTTGTCTAATTTAATATAGTCTGATAGCTAACAATTTTGCCTTAAAAATGCGTTATTAAAGTAAGTGGAACAATGGGAAAATAAGGAAAGTGAAATCTTTATTATCTCACCAAGAAAAGGTAACAAAGCTAATAATTACATATTAGTTGTCGGAATACCTAATTAATCATCATGGTATTTCATGCATTTTAGGTAAAATACTTCATCTATTTATAAGATAAAGACATAAAGGATAACTCAATGCTAGCCGAACTTATTGCTTCATATAGAAAATCAGCTGCAATCTACGCTTTTATTGATACAGGTTTATCTATTCACTTTAAAAATGGAGCTTATGTAGATATAGACGAGCTTTCCCGTCAATGTGGTATTGATTATTCCCGACTTGATCGATTATGTGATTTCTTAATTGAAATTGGAATATTGGTTAACCACGGCGATAAAGTCACTCTTTCTGAAGAATGCAGTGCACTTGCCGATCCTGAGAGTATGGAGTCATTAATTGTAAAATGGGAACTAAGCCCTGATTGCTGGAATGCTTGGTCAATGTATTCGAAATCTTTACTTGAAAGTGATGGAAAACCCGCATTTGAAATAATGCATGGAAAATCATTCTTTGAACATTTGGTTAGTGATAAATCACTCAAATCAAAATTTGATTCTTCAATGTCAAAGACCTCAGATAAAATCATTGGGAAGCTACTTGATATTTATGATTTTAGTCAATATGACAGAATATTAGATGTTGGAGGGGGAGAGGGAAATCTTCTGTTGAAAATCAGTGAGAAAGTAAAAGGAAAACATTACGCTGTATTAGATAGATATCATGAAATTCCTGTTTTGGAAAATATAGACTTTATAAATGGAGACTTTTTTAAATTAATTCCATCAGGTTATGATTTATATATTTTAAAGAATATTCTCCATGATTGGCCCGATGATAAAGCAGTATTAATTTTGGAAAACTGCCGTAAGGCAATGGATAGTGGTGCAAAGATTTTGTTGATAGGTTATATGAAAAAACCACAATATAAGGCGGTGATATATTTAGATATGTTAATGGATGCACTATTTTCAGGAAAAGAGCGTAATTTAACGGAATTCGAACGTTTGGCTAACCAGGCAGGATTGGTTATTCAAGATGTTAAGGATGTTGATGAGTGGTTTTCAATTATCCAATTGGGAATAAAATAACGAAAAGATAATTATATGGATATTTACCCGCTGAAAAAATATGTAACAAACATGGCATAAAAATATTTGATGTCATGTTTGTTTATACTAATGAAATATATAATATTTAAAACGGAGAAGGAATTTATTCTCTGGGGATGAGAATTATTTAAATAGCAAGAATAAACATATTAAATCATTCTGTTTTATTTTTAAAACCCCTTAAACGAGTTAATTGTAATCTTAATTGTTTTTTTCTATTATAAGGAGAGTGATATATTTATTATATCACGAAAAAAAATAGTAAAGTTAATGATTACATTTTGGTTATCAGAATACCTAATTAATCATCATGGTATTTCCTGAGTTCTAGATAAAACATATAAAATAAATATGAAGGGCGGATTCGACTAATAAGCGCAATTTTTCAGAAAGGCGGTCAGTTGCTATAGTAGGCATCTTTCCCGCCACAGGAGAATGCGCTATGGCCTATACACAACTGACCGAGACAGAAAGATATCAGATTTCCAGTTTAAAAACAGCGGGTTTTTCACAGCTTTTCACAGCTTTTCATTGCTGAGTCACTGAAGCGAAGTCCATCGACCATCAGCAGAGAATTGAAGAGAAATCAAGAAGTTCAAACCTATTGCCCTGAACAGGCTCATTTGAAGGGATTGGCTCGTCGTCATTTTGCTAAAAAAGCCGTAAAAATAACGCCGGAAGTCAAAAAATGGATAAAACGGTTAATTTGGCAAGATTTAAGTCCTGAACAGGTGGTTGATTATTTGAAGCGGCATAAAGGGATATTTTTGCATCATGAGACGATTTATAGGCTGATTTATCAAGATAAAATAGAGGGGGGTGATTTATGGCAACATCTGCGAATTGCCAGAAAACCCTATCGTAAACGCTATGGCTGCTATGAAAAAAGAGGCAAAATTAAAAATCGGGCCAGTATTGATGAGCGCCCGGAATTCGTTGATAAAAAAGAACGTATTGGCGACTGGGAAGGTGATACGATAATAGGGAAAGATAAAAAAAAGTGTCTTATTAACCCTGGTTGACCGCAAAACGTTGTATACCATAATTGTTAAACTTGATAGCAAGCGGGCATTAGAAGTCGCAAAAGCGGTAGTGAAAGTATTATACCCGTTAAAACAAAGGGTTAAGACCATCACATTCGATAACGGTTTGGAG
>NZ_PUWT01000056.1:0-55809 GCF_002968995.1 Photorhabdus hindustanensis | reverse complement strand
TGTCGGGTCATCCGCCGCTACCAGTACCGGTTGTTCTGCGTATGGTTGCGTGTCTGTCGCCAGCGTTGCCAGATACTTTTGCTGAGTGACGACACAGGGTGATTGGGTATCGCTTAAAATAAACTGAACCCGTTCTAATGGATATTCTGGCGAAATGGGTACATAAGCGCCCCCGGCTTTCAGTACCGCCAAAATACTGATGATCATTTCCAGACTGCGGTCAAGGTAGAGGGCGATGGGGGTATCCGCTTGCATGGGGACATGATGGTGTGGCTGACAGCGTTCACGGATCACATACGCCAGCCGGTTTGCCTGTTCGTTAAGCTGGCGGTAGGTCAGGGATTCGCCTTCAAACACCAGCGCCACGTTATCCGGTGTCCTTTCCACCTGGGCTTCAAACAGTTGTTGCAGGGTTTTATCCTGCGGGTAAGGCGCATCGGTCTGATTCCAGCGGTGCAGCAGGGTATGGCGCTCCTGAGCAGACAGGATATCCAGCCCGGCCAGCGATTGTGTCTGGTCTGCCACGAAGGCTGCCAGCACCCGCTGATAAATCTCCGCCAGTCTCACGATAGTGGCCTCGGCAAACAGGTTGACGGCGTAATTCAGGCACCCGGTAATATTGGTTTGTCCGTCGGATAAAAACAGGCTCAGGTCAAACTTGGCGGGGCTGTATAACGGCTCATCCGGTGTCACCGGCCTGAATGGCAGACGGCTGTCTGGTGGGTTTTCTTTAAAGCTTTGCAGCCCAAACATCACCTGAAAAATCGGATGGCGGGCGGTGTCACGTTCAATATCCAGCGCCTCAACCAGTTGTTCAAACGGCATGTCCTGATGGGCTTTGGCCTCAGTCACTCGCTGATGGGTCTGTTGAATCAGTGCTTTCACACTGGCGGTTTGTTGAAGTTGTATCCTTAAGGCCAGTGAATTGACAAACATCCCAATCAGGGGCTGAGTTTGAGCATGGTGGCGGTTATCCGTCGGCGTCCCCAGAACGATATCATTTTGCCCGGATAATTTTGCCAGCGTGAGATAAAAGGCACTGAGCAGCACAGTATACGGGGTGGTTTCTTGCGCTTTTGCCAGCGTCCTTAACTGTTCAGACAGTCGGGTGTTCAGCCCAAACTTGAAATCCCGTCCCTGATAATTCACCCGTGTGGGTCTGGGATAATCGGTGGGCAAGGCCAGTGATTCGTAGCCGGATAGGACCCGTTGCCAGTAAGCGAGCTGGTGTTCACGGACATCGCCCTGTAGATAGTCTCGTTGCCAGACGGCGTAATCGCCGTAGGTAATCTCCAGCGGGGGAAGCTGGCTGTCACGGCCTTCCCGCAAGGAGTGGTAAATTTCCGCCAGTTCAGTCATAAAGATATCGACCGACCAGCCGTCAATGGCGATATGGTGCCATAGCATTAATAAGTAGTGTCGGCCAGACACCGAATAATGGCGCAGGCGCAGGCTAGGTTCTGCGGTCAAATCAAACGGGGTGGCTATTTCAGCACGCACTGTGCTCAACAGCGTGCCAGCATTTTCACAGGGCTGGGACTGGATAACCCAATTTCTGTCCAGTCTCTGCGGGTAAACCTGTCCGTCATCATCGCTGCGGTACACCATCTTCATTACAGCATGGCGTTCAGCCAGCCGGTTAATGGCGGTTTCCAGCAGAGGCAGACAGGCATCATTATCCAGTTGAACCAGATAGGGGATATGGTAGGTATCGGAGCCTTGTTCAAATTGCTCAATAAATAGCATCCGTTCCTGAGCAAACGATAAGGGATAACGCTCTCGTGCCAGATGAGGGATAACCGTATAAATCTGCTGTTCCATCTGGGTTGTCAGGCCCGCGATGGTTTTCAGCGCAAACAACTGCGCCAGTGAGACCTCGGTTGCCAGTATGCGGCGGATGGCGGTGGTCAGCCGAATTGCCGTCAGGGAGTTGCCCCCGATACGGAAGAAATTGTCCTCGATGCCCACCCGCTCCAGTCCCAATACGTCCTGCCAAATGGCACACAGTTGGGTTTCCAGCGCATTGCGGGGCGCCACGTATCCCTCTTTATTTTCCCAAACAGGTTCCGGCAATGCTTGCCGATCCACTTTGCCGTTCAGAGTCAGAGGAATGGATTCAATACGGGTAAAGCTGGCCGGTAGCATATAGTCCGGCAGGCGGGAAGATAAGTGCCTTATAAGCTCATTGTCTGAGAGTTTCCCCGTCGTCACCAGATACGCCACCAGTGCTTTATTACCCTCATATTCGCGATCGATCACCACCGCCTGTTTTATCTGTGGGTGCAAAGCGAGTGCAGTCTCAATTTCGCCCAGTTCAATGCGGTAGCCGCGGATTGTGACTTGAAAATCATTGCGCCCGAGATATTCCAGATTGCCATCCGGCTGCCAGCGGACTAAATCGCCGGTTTTATACAGGCGGGTGTAACCGTGTTCCTTATCTTTATTGGTAGCAAATGGGTTCTCTACAAAGCGTTCGGCCGTCAGTTCCGGTCGGTTTAAATATCCCCGAGCCAGTCCAGCACCGCCGATGTATAACTCTCCGGGGGCGCCAATGGGGACAAGATTCCCGGAATGATTTAAGACATAGGCATACATGTCATTTAATGGCCGTCCAATGCAAGATACTGCTGTGGCGTCGCCTTGGGTTAATTTCTTGTAGGTAACATGTACGGTTGTTTCGGTTATCCCATACATATTGATGAGAGCAGGAGATTGATCGCCGTAATGGTTCCACCAGGGTTTCAATTGAACCGGATTCAGTTTATCTCCACCAAAAATCACGTAGCGAAGGTGGGGAAATTCAGCGCCAATATTCAATGACGCATCAATAAAGGCATAAAATGCCCCGGGTGTCTGGTTTAATACAGTAACTTTCTGATCTGAACAGAGATGACTGAATCTGCCGAAGTCCTTTGTACATTTTACTGTCGGAATAATCAAACGCCCGCCATAGAGCAATGCGCCCCATAATTCCCAGACACTGAAATCAAATGTGTAAGCATGGTACAGCACCCAAGTATCATTTTGATCAAATTGATAATCCCCCTGAGTGGTTGCGAATAAACGTGCAACATTATGGTGTGTCTGCAACACGCCTTTCGGTTGTCCGGTCGTGCCTGAAGTATAGATAACGTACGCCAGATCTGTGGCTTCGCTGACGGGTACCGGATTCTCTGTCGAGAGGTTTTCTGTCACTGTTCGATCATCCGCAGCTATCAATGCAGGCTGTTTAGTCTGTGTCTGAGTATATTTCCCTAGCGTTGTCAGATATCGCTGTTGAGTCACCACACAGGGGGATGCTGTATCTTCTAAAATAAACCGGACCCGCTCCGGTGGATATTCCGGGGAGATTGGTACATAGGCTCCCCCTGCTTTCAGCACCGCCAGAATACTGATGACCATTTCCAGACTACGATCCAGATACAAAGCCACTAACGTATCGGCTGGCATGGGTTTATTGCATTGCTGTTGATACTGTTCGCGGATCACTGTGGCCAGCTGGTTAGCCCGTTCGTTTAGCTGGCGATAAGTCAGTGTTTTCCCTTCAAACACCAATGCCATGTTGTCTGGTCTGGCTGCTACCTGAGACTCAAATTTCTGCTGGAGAGTGCGGTCTTGCGGATAGGATATATCGGGCTGTTTCCAGGTATGCAGTAATGTATGGCGCTCTTGCTCTAATAAAATAGGTAATTCACTGACTAATGATGCAGGGTTGTTGAGTAAGGTAATAAACAGATTTTGTAATCGTTCAAGTATTCTGTTGACATCCTGCTCACTAAAGTATTTCCGCAGATAATTTATCGTTATTTTTAGTTCCTGAGCATACCCATAATCTTTCAATCTAAAGACAATAGGATAAATATTAAATACTCCGTCTATGTGATGGTGCTGATTTTCGGTGACTTCGAGGTCTGACTCAGAAAAACGTTCATAGAAAATAGATATATTGGGTAAAGAAAGCTTTTGTTTATGAGCAATTCGGGCAAGGTGGGATTGAGGAAATTTACAGTGATAATAACTATTTTTTAGTGCGGATTCTGTTAATTTAATTTGTTCAATCACACTCGCCGTATGAGAAATATGACAATGCACCGGATACATATTTGCATGCATTCCAACAACATATTTTTCTGATTTTCCCTCTCTTCCATGTGTGATCGTGTTAAAAAACAGCTCTTGTTGCCCTGTAAGTTCGGTCATAATAATGCTGACCAGACTCGAAAAGATGAAAAGCAGATTGGTTTTGTATTCTCTACAAAAATTACGCAAATCTTCTTTAATTGGAAGAGGTAATATTAACGTACAATTATCACTACCTGTATTTTGATAGCAAGGGGTTAATTGATGTACTTCTTTTTGTTTCAGAAAATTAAACCAATAACTCTTATCTTTTTCATATTGAGTGCTATTTAAATATTTTCTCGACTTGATTATTGTAGTTAAATATTGTGGAATTTCTGACAACCATGCGGTAGATGTTCCATTTTCAAGGCATTTGTATAATTTATGGACATATTCATGAAGTCGATATAACCCGACACCATCAATCATAATATGATGGAATTTAGTGAAAAAGTAATGTTTTTCATTATCTAAGCGAATTAATGTAACCTGATATGGCGTTTCCTTTAAATAATCGATAGGAATACCTACTTGTCGCTTCATCCAAAGATATGCTTTCTTTTCAGGATCAAGTTGCATCGAAACATCGTAGTATTTGATTAATTCTGGCGTACTCTGATTTTGAATATATTGAATAGCTTCGTTATTCGAATTAATTGATATACGTAAACGTAACATATCAATGTGTTGATATAGTAAATTACACACTTTTTGCAAAATAACGATATCAACATGTTTTTCTATCAATGTATACCAGCCGAGGCTGTGTATTGGACTATTCTCATAAAGCACTTGTTCGTAAAACACATCTTCCTGAGAAGGATGAAGACTATATAAGTTCGAATCCAACGAACCCTCAGATGTTCTCATAATCAGTTATACGAATGTATTCCGCTTGTAAGTTATTTGTAGTTTATGGTGCGAATGAGTAGATTCCACTACTTTCCTGACTTTAAATTATTATGTTGAGCATTAATTTAATAGGCATTGGCATAATCTATCATAGCGTCATTACAGATAATCTCGCAATCTTTCAACACTCTTCCTCATGAAAAAATAGTTAATATAGTATTTATTGGCTAATGATTCACTTTCTATTAATTTCCTATACACTTAAGCACACATATTTGTCACCAACCTTATGTTTATTAAATTTACTTTCGGAATTATTATTATCTTTGTTTATCATATTATAATCATGATTTTTTGCGGCGTAATAATGATTGTCATTGAAATTGGTGCCTATATTGTATAACAAGCTTTTTAATCAGAGCAAGGCCGCGAATATTTTTTAATTATGAATAAAGAATAAATCAGTTGATTCGGAGAAATAGCCGTGATCTTATACTCTCTTTTTGGGAGCAGATACTATGTACTTTGAGAGGGAATGAACCTCGTTATGGGTTACGATTGTCGTACCAGGAAAAATCTTTTCGTCCCTAAATTATATGTTTGTAATATTAATGTAAATAATTTGTGATTAAAAACACAAAAATAAGAAAAACATTATTCCTTGATAATTAGAAAGAAATAATATTAACAAATTGATTTATAAGAAAATAAAAATAATAACTCTGTGAATATGTTATTTTAGTTAACGATTTGGCCTATTGAATATACATGTATATACAACTATACATTTAACAAATATCTAAAGACCAGAAGGAGCCAGATCGTGACCGCCCAGAATAGTAAATTTCGTAATGTCGATATCCGGGCCCCCAGAGGAACACAATTAACAGCCAAAAGTTGGCTAACCGAAGCTCCTCTGCGCATGTTAATGAATAATCTTGATCCGGAAGTTGCTGAAAACCCTGATGAACTGGTGGTGTATGGCGGTATTGGCCGGGCTGCTAGAGATTGGGAATGTTATGACAAGATTATTGAAACACTGAAAAAGTTGGAAGACGATGAAACGTTGTTAATCCAATCGGGTAAGCCGGTTGGGGTATTTAAAACCCACCGTAATGCCCCACGGGTACTCATTGCAAATTCGAATTTGGTGCCGCATTGGGCGACTTGGGAACACTTTAATGAGCTGGATGCTAAAGGGCTGGCTATGTATGGCCAAATGACAGCGGGTAGCTGGATTTACATTGGCAGCCAGGGAATTGTTCAAGGCACTTATGAAACGTTTGTGGAAGCTGGCCGCCAACATTATAACGGTAGTTTACAGGGCCGTTGGGTGTTAACTGCTGGTTTGGGCGGTATGGGGGGAGCGCAACCGCTGGCTGCGACATTAGCTGGAGCGTGTTCACTAAATATTGAATGTCAGCAAAGCAGGATTGATTTCCGTCTGCGTACGGGTTATGTCGATGAACAAGCGAAAGATCTGGATGACGCCTTGGCTCGGATCGAAAAATACACTCAGGAAGGCAAAGCCATCTCTATCGCTCTGTGTGGCAATGCCGCTGAAATCTTGCCGGAATTAGTTCGTCGTGGTGTGCGCCCGGATTTGGTCACTGACCAGACAAGCTCACATGATCCTCTCAACGGCTATTTGCCAAAAGAGTGGAGTTGGGAAGAATATCGCCAACGTGCTATTTCGGCACCGGCAGAGGTCATCAAAGCAGCAAAAGCTTCAATGGTGGAACATGTTGAGGCAATGTTGACTTTCCATAAGCAGGGCATTCCTGTTTTTGATTACGGCAACAATATTCGCCAAATGGCATATGAAGTTGGCGTAGAAAACGCTTTCGATTTCCCTGGTTTTGTTCCTGCTTATATTCGCCCGTTATTTTGCCGTGGTATCGGGCCTTTCCGTTGGGTAGCGCTTTCTGGTGATCCACAGGATATCTATAAAACCGACGCCAAAGTTAAAGAATTACTCCCCGATGATCAACATTTGCATCATTGGTTAGATATGGCGAGGGAACGCATCAGCTTTCAGGGATTACCTGCCCGTATCTGCTGGGTTGGTTTAGGGCAACGCGCCAAATTGGGGCTGGCTTTTAACGAAATGGTACGCAGTGGCGAACTCACTGCGCCGATTGTTATTGGTCGTGACCATCTGGATTCCGGTTCTGTAGCCAGCCCGAACCGCGAAACCGAATCGATGTGTGATGGCTCTGACGCTGTTTCGGACTGGCCGTTGTTAAACGCCTTACTTAACACCGCCAGCGGCGCTACTTGGGTTTCTTTGCATCATGGCGGTGGTGTCGGCATGGGTTTCTCACAACATGCCGGTATGGTGATTGTTTGTGATGGAACCGATGAAGCCGCAGAACGTATAGCACGGGTGCTGCATAACGATCCCGCCACTGGGGTTATGCGTCATGCTGATGCAGGTTATGAAATCGCCATTCATTGTGCCAAAGAGCAAGGATTAGACTTGCCGATGCTTAATACAAAATAAGGAACATTATGAAGCAACTAACTATTTATCCAGGTAAATTGACCCTTGATGAACTGCGTCAGGTTTATCTACAACCGGTGAAAGTCACGCTGGATAGTCAGATTTTTCCTGCTATTGAACACAGCGTGGAGTGTGTTAATGCGATTCTTGCTGAAAATCGCACTGCCTACGGAATTAATACTGGGTTCGGGCTATTAGCCAGTACACGGATTGAAAAAGATGATTTAGAAAAACTACAGCGTTCGCTGGTTGTCTCTCATGCTGCCGGGGTCGGCGAAGCGTTGGACGATAGTATGACCCGGTTGATCATGGTATTGAAAATTAACAGCCTCTCCCGTGGTTACTCCGGTATTCGTCTTGCCGTTATTCAGGCATTAATCGCGTTAGTCAATGCGGAAATTTATCCTCATATTCCTTGCAAAGGATCGGTAGGGGCTTCTGGTGATTTGGCGCCGTTGGCACATATGAGCCTGTTATTACTTGGGGAAGGGCAAGCGCGTTATCAGGGTGAATGGCTGCCAGCCAAAGAAGCGCTGGCAAAGGCCAATTTACAACCCATTACATTAGCGGCTAAAGAAGGTTTAGCATTACTCAATGGAACCCAAGTCTCTACCGCTTTTGCGTTACGTGGATTATTTGAAGCAGAAGATCTACTGGCGGCAGCGATAGTTTGTGGTTCTTTATCCGTAGAGGCGGCATTGGGTTCCCGCAAACCATTTGATGCCCGTGTACATGAAGTGCGGGGGCAACAGGGGCAGATCGATGTTGCCGCATTGTATCGTTATGTATTGGAAGAGAGCAGCGAACTATCAGATTCTCATATCAATTGTCCCAAGGTACAGGACCCTTATTCATTACGTTGTCAGCCGCAAGTTATGGGAGCCTGCTTGACTCAATTGCGTCATGCTGCTGATGTTATTCTGACCGAAGCTAATGCCGTATCTGATAACCCATTGGTGTTTGCTGAGCAGGGAGAAGTGATTTCCGGTGGTAACTTCCATGCTGAACCTGTTGCAATGGCGTCTGATAATTTGGCGCTGGTATTAGCAGAAATAGGTGCATTGTCAGAACGACGTATTGCGTTGTTGATGGATTCGCATATGTCACAGCTTCCGCCTTTCCTGGTTGAAAATGGTGGTGTGAATTCAGGTTTTATGATTGCACAGGTGACGGCAGCGGCGCTTGCCAGTGAAAATAAAGCGTTGGCACACCCGGCGAGTGTTGACAGTTTACCGACTTCGGCCAATCAGGAAGATCATGTATCAATGGCACCGGCTGCGGGGCGTCGTTTATGGCAGATGGCAGAAAATACCCGAGGTATTCTGGCAGTTGAATGGTTATCTGCCTGCCAGGGCATCGATTTCCGTAATGGTCTGAAAAGCAGCCCGATTTTGGAAGAAGCGCGTGATATTTTGCGAGCGAAAGTAGATTATTACGATCAGGACCGTTTTTTTGCGCCTGATATTGATGCTGCTGTGAAATTATTAGCCGAGCAACATCTCTTCTCATTACTTCCTTCTGGACAGATATTACAGAGTAAAAATAGTCGTTAAACAAACCAATGGCCGGCACCTGACCGGCCTGATTATCACATTTATCTTTCTCATAAAACCCAATAATAAAAGATAAGAGGGTAAATCATGCAAGCCTCATTACAACTAGAGCGAGGACTCAACGCACGCCATATCCGGTTTATGGCGTTGGGTTCTGCGATTGGTACAGGCCTTTTTTATGGTTCTGCTGAAGCAATCAACATGGCTGGTCCGGCAGTATTATTAGCTTATTTAGTGGGCGGCGCTGCTGTTTTTATGGTGATGCGTGCTTTAGGGGAGATGGCGGTCCACAGGCCGGATGCCGGCTCTTTTGCCAGTTACGCTCATCAATATTTAGGCCCGTTACCCGGATTTATTACCGGCTGGACTTATACTTTCGAAATGATCATCGTTTGCCTGGCGGATGTGACTGCTTTTGGCATTTATATGGGGCTATGGTACCCGGAAGTACCGCGTTGGATATGGGTACTTAGCATTATTTTCATTATTGGCGCACTCAATCTTTGCAAAGTTAAAGTGTTTGGCGAAATGGAATTCTGGTTATCGATTCTGAAAGTTGCTGCGATCAGCGCCATGATTATTGCCGGAACAGGTATCATTCTGTTTGGTTTTAGCGGCCATTTTCAGGCAACGGGAGTTCATAATCTGTGGCAACACGGTGGGTTTATGCCTAATGGGTTGGGTGGCATTATTGAGTCTCTGGCTGTTGTCATGTTCGCTTTCGGTGGTATTGAAATCATCGGTATTACATCCAGTGAAGCTAAAAATCCGGCGAAAATGATCCCGCAAGCGATTAACTCTATCCCGTTTCGTATTCTTCTGTTTTATATATTCACTATTTTTGTATTAATGGCGATTTACCCTTGGAATAGCATCGGCCAAGAAGGTAGTCCATTTGTCGCAATATTTCAGGGCTTAGGTATTAGTTCGGCGGCGAATATTCTGAATATTATCGTCATTACGGCGGCAATTTCGGCCATTAACAGCGATATCTTTGGCGCTGGTCGTATGATGTACGGTATGGCTGAGAAAGGATTAGCCCATAAAAAATTTATGCATTTAAGCCGTAACGGGGTGCCTTGGGTGACAATCATGGTTATGACTCTGGCATTATTGTGTGCTGTGGTTCTCAATTATTTGCTTCCTAAACAGGTATTCGTCATTGTTGCTTCGATTGCGACTTTCGCCACCGTGTGGGTCTGGTTAATGATTTTGCTATCTCAATTTGCTATGCGCAGAAAAATGTCACCAGGAGAAGTACAAAAATTACAATTCCCGGTACCGATGTGGCCTGTTGCGCCGATTCTGACCATCGTGTTTATGATATTTATCATTGTTGTTCTCAGTTACTTTCCGGCGACACGCATTGCGTTCTATGTAGGAGGAGTATGGATCGTGCTGTTGACATCCGCCTATTATTTATGGATACGAAAAAATGTCATTATTGTGAACCCTCAATCAGCCAAAGAAACCCAGTGTTAAATATGCAAAACCAAACCGTCTTGTTGTTGAATAAGACGGTTTGTGCCGAAAATTAATTAAAAATCTGCAATAAAACATCCGGGCTGCTTTTTTAATTGTTATTTCTTAATTCATTGCTCGCTGGACATTAGCACTGAAAATTCTATGCCATTAACCTGATATAAAGCTGATTTGTTTCAATGATCGTGGCAAACTAGCAGGCTAATGAATTTGCAGGGCTGGAGGCGCTTTTGGACAAGATTTTTATCGATGAGGCAGTAGCTGAGTTATATACCATTCAGGATATGTTGCGCTGGTCTGTTAGCCGGTTTAATGCGGCGAATATTTATTACGGGCACGGTACAGACAATCCCTGGGATGAGGCACTGCAACTGGTTCTTCCATCACTGTTTTTGCCTCTGGATATCCCACAAGAGATGCTAACCACGCGACTGACATCAACTGAGCGTCATCGTATTGTCGAACGGGTACTGCGCCGTATTAATGATCGTATTCCGGTTGCTTATTTGACTAACAGAGCCTGGTTTTGTGGTCATGAATTTTATGTTGATGAACGGGTTTTGATTCCACGTTCACCGATTGGTGAATTAATTAATAATGAATTTGCAGGATTGATCCCTGACCAACCCGCCAATATCCTCGATCTCTGCACGGGTAGTGGTTGTATTGCTATTGCCTGTGCATATGCTTTCCCGGAAGCAGAAATAGATGCCGTGGATATTTCCGCAGATGTGTTGGCCGTGACTGAACATAATATTCAGAATCACGGCCTTGACCACCGAGTTATTCCGATTCGTTCTGATCTGTTCCGCGATATGCCGCCGGTTAAATACGATCTTATTGTCACAAATCCGCCTTATGTCGATGCCGAGGATATGAGCGACTTGCCGGAAGAGTTTCGCCGTGAGCCTGAGTTAGGTTTGGCAGCGGGTTCAGATGGTTTGAAACTGGCTCGCCGTATTCTGGCAACTGCTCCAGATTTTCTCACCGAACGAGGTGTGTTGATTTGTGAGGTTGGCAACAGTATGGTGCATTTGATTGAACAATATTCTGATGTGCCATTTACCTGGTTGGAATTTGAATATGGTGGCGATGGCGTATTTATGTTGACTCGTCAACAGTTAGTTGAGCATCACGAACATTTTCGCTTATTCAAAGATTGAATAGGTTGTAGCTGCGGTAATAATGCAAAACGGGCAGAATCAAATAAAAGAACGATTAACAGGAAGGAGTTGGGATGGCGGGAAATAGTATCGGGCAATTTTTCCGGGTCACCACTTTTGGCGAATCTCACGGTTTGGCGTTGGGATGTATTGTCGATGGTGTGCCGCCGGGCATTGCAATCACAGAAGCCGATTTGCAAGTTGATTTAGACAGGCGTCGTCCGGGAACGTCCCGTTATACAACGCAGCGCCGTGAGCCGGATCAGGTTCGCATTCTTTCGGGTGTATTTGAAGGGGTAACAACCGGTACCAGTATCGGTTTACTCATTGAAAATACTGACCAGCGTTCTCAGGATTACAGCGCTATTAAAGATGTGTTTCGTCCAGGCCATGCCGATTACACTTATGAACAGAAATACGGTATCCGCGATTATCGTGGCGGGGGCCGCTCTTCTGCACGTGAAACGGCAATGCGTGTTGCCGCAGGTGCAATAGCGAAAAAATATTTGTTGGATAGATATGGTATTCGTGTCCGTGCCTGTTTGACTCAAATGGGTAATATCCATTGCCAATTGAAAGATTGGGAACAGGTGGAACAAAACCCCTTTTTCAGTCCTGATGAGACTAAACTTGAACAACTTGATGCCTTGATGCGCGAACTGAAAAAAGCGGGTGATTCTATTGGCGCGAAAGTGACGGTTGTCGCGGAAAATGTTCCGGCTGGTTTGGGAGAACCGGTTTTCGACCGTCTTGATGCTGATATTGCTCATGCGCTGATGAGTATTAATGCAGTAAAAGGCGTCGAAATTGGCGATGGTTTCGGTGTTATCAATTTACGTGGCAGCGAAAACAGAGATGAAATAACTGCTCTGGGATTCACCAGTAATCATGCGGGAGGAATTCTGGGTGGTATTAGCAGCAGCCAGCCAATTATTGCTCATATTGCGTTGAAACCGACATCCAGCATTATGGTGCCGGGTAAAACGATTAATCGTCAGGGTGAAGAGGTGGAAATGGTCACTCGTGGCCGCCATGATCCCTGTGTTGGTATCCGCGCCGTGCCGATTGCGGAAGCAATGGTGGCTATTGTGTTGATGGATCACCTATTACGCCAGAGGGCACAGTGTGCTGATATCGAATCCAGCCTTCCTCGCTGGTGAATTTGAGAATGAAGCTAGCCCTTGAAAATCCCAGAGACTGAAATGGGTAGCTTGAATATTGATAAGCGATTGCTGTTGATGGGATGAAATATGGATTGGTTATTGTCGTCAGGTGCGGAAGTTTACATTCTGCTCTTTCTGGTTGCAATGATGGCTGGATTTATTGACTCGATTTCTGGCGGTGGCGGTTTACTAACCATCCCGGCGCTGTTATCCGTTGGTGTCTCTCCGGTACAGGCATTGGCGACAAACAAGTTGCAGGCAGTGGGAGGTTCCTTTTCTGCCAGCTTCTATTTTGTCCGTTATGGTGCGGTTGATCTCAAATCTCAACGCTTTGCCATATTGATGACATTACTTGGCTCAATGGCCGGTGCGATTATTGTCCAGTTTATAAAGCCAGATTTTCTCTGTCAGCTATTACCGGTTTTGGTCATTATCATTGGTCTTTATTTCCTTTTGACGCCAGCCATTGGCATAGAAGAGCGCCATCGTCGCTTGACGCCTGTGGCATTCGCCTTGCTTGTCGGGAGTGGACTGGGTTTATATGACGGCATATTTGGCCCCGGTGTTGGCTCATTTTATGCGTTAGCTTATGTCGTGTTGTGTGGCTATAACCTGGCGAAATCCACCGCTCATGCTAAAGTACTGAACTTTGCTTCTAACGTAGGTTCACTGGCGCTTTTTATCCTTGGCGGTCAAGTTTTGTGGGTATTGGGCCTTGTGATGTTGGCAGGGCAGGTGATTGGCGCACGGTTGGGTGCAAGTTTAGTTTTGACTCATGGACAGAAACTGATTCGCCCAATGATTGTCATCATCTCCTTTTTGATGAGTATTAAATTACTGAATGATAATCACGGCGATACAATCCGTAGCTGGCTGGCATTTTATTTCTGATTCAGGGTTTTGTTTTTAATTCATGATAATGCATAACTATCAACAACTTATTGATATTTTTAATCGCTGTTTTGGTGATGAATACAACACACGTTTGGTCAAAGGTGATAATGAACCTATTTACCTGCCGGCAGATGAAGAGATCTCCTATAACCGGATTGTATTTGCTCATGGTTTTTATGCCAGTGCATTACATGAAATTGCGCATTGGTGCATTGCGGGTAAAGAGCGCCGGAAATTGGTGGATTTTGGTTACTGGTATTGCCCGGATGGTCGTGACGCGCAAACGCAAAGTGAATTTGAAAAAGTAGAAATTAAACCACAGGCACTTGATTGGTTGTTTTGTACTGCGGCAGGTTTTCCGTTTAATGTCAGTTGTGACAACCTTGAAGGGGATTTTGAGCCTGATAGATTAGCTTTTCAGCGTGAAGTTCATGCTCAGATCATGGATTATTTAGCGCAGGGAATACCTACGCGAGCGGAGTGCTTTATTCAGGGGCTGCAATCGTTCTACAATACGCCTCCGTTAAAAGCGGAACATTTTCCTTACCCGGAAGATATATTCGCAGAATGAAACTGAATTTGAGGAAAAATGATGCTCGCTGAGTTTGAAACGCGTATTTTAGCGCAAATTGATGACATGGTAGATCACGCCAGTGATGATGAATTGTTTGCTGGTGGTTATCTCCGCGGGCATCTCACCTTAGCGGTAGCAGAATTGGAGCAGGAAGGCGCGCATACGGCTGAACAGCTTCATGACCGTGTTGAAGAAAGTATCCAAAATGCGATTAAAGCGGGAGAATTGGCGCCGCCGGATCAGATTCTGGTTCTTAATACCTGGCAGCGCCTGCTGGATAATGCTAAAACTCAATAATTTTATTCAGAGGCAGAAAACGAACTGTGCTACCAAAATTCATATGAATATCTGATAGTTGGTGGTGCGGTTCTTTATGGCTTTTCAGTTTTCACTATACTTTTCGAGGGAAGCCCCTTCCTTTTAGATCATAGGTATTTACACAATTTTTGTCAAAAATGGTTAATTGATATTCAGTATGCCGTCATTTAATTGCAAGTATAGCCTGTGTACTGATTCTGACGCTTACAGAGAGAAAAGAGGAACTGACTTGGCTAGCCGCCAGTGTATTGGGGCAGTTCGGCATGTGTAGATACCTATGCCTTTTAGGCGAAGGCTGACATTGCCCTAAATTTTGATAAAACTACTGTATTCTCCCGCTGGTAAATTACCCCCTTTAAGGGGTAATTTACCAGCGGGGAAAGAAAGCGGGCTGACTGCTGTACTATTATTTTAATTCACTATAGCTATTTTTATTAACCCACGATTTTAAATCTAAATTATATATTCGATCTGCTGATTTAATCATTTCAGGGCGATGTGCAATAAAAACACGTGTAATAGAGAGAGTATTTATTGCTTTCGTTATTTTTTTCTCGTTATTAATGTCTAAATTGCTAGTTGCTTCATCAAGTAGCAATATAGAAGGACGCCGATATAATGCTCTAGCTATAGCTACTCTTTGCCTTTGGCCTCCAGAAAGAGTACTGCCTATATCACCAATTTTAGTCTCATATCCTAAAGGTAATTTCATTATTTCATCATCAATTGCGGCATAAGATGCGCATTCCTCCATTCTTTCGTGGTTAGGAGCTTCGGAGAAGCTAGTGATATTTTTCTCTATTGTCCCTGACAGTAACTTATCATCCTGCATTACAAAAGAAATCTTCTGCCGAAGAGATTTTTTATCCATTGATGATATATTTTTCCCGTTTATAAGTATTTCACCATTAGTCGGTTCATAAAGACCAGCTAAAACATTCAACAAAGTTGACTTTCCACATCCAGATGCACCAACAATAGCTACACTTTCGCCAGGTAATATTTCAAGGTTAATTCCATCAAAAATATACGGTTGATTTTGCGAGTAACGGTAGGCTAGATTTTTAATGATGATAGAACCACTTATATTACTTCCAAATTTTTCTCCACCTTCAGATTCAGTAGGAGAAACAGCTACATCAGTTAAACGATGGCAATACATGGAAATGAGGAAGAACTCAGAAAGAGCATCCGATAGCTTAATTACTCTTGAAACAATCATATCACCATATAACATTACCCCAAAAAGTGCACCTGTTGATAATCCAGAGTCGAAATAGATTGCGCCAGTGGTTAATATAAAAACCCCTGATAACCCTTGAAGAAGAATTCCTAGTGTATTGGTAAATAAGTCCATTTTGAATGTTCTATTTGCTGAGCGAGTGGAATTAACAACATAATTAACCCACTCCCGACGGCGTAACACATCGAGATTCAACATTTTTATTGCTGTTATTGCACGGATAGACTCAATAAAATGTGATTGTTGAATGGATTCATGGATAATTGTTTCATTTTTTAATGTCTTGAATTTTTTGAATAAACCAATCCTTATCGCTGCGTAAAATAATGAAAAAAAAAACAGGAGGGATTGCTAAAATTGGAGAGTAGTTAATGATAACAACTATAGATATAAATACAACAATAGCGTCTAGAGCTGATGATATCATATTTGAATCAAAGGATTCCTGGATTGCACAAAGAGCTTGAAATCTTGATGAAATATCACCAATATGTCTTTTTATAAAAAAAGGGAGCTTAAGACTAACGACTCTATTGAAAAACATTTCCGCCCACTTAACCCCTAACGAATATCTAAGATTCATTAGTGTTATAGCTCTAATCACTGAAAAAAATGATTTAGCTAGCAATGCCGAGATAACAACAATCGATAAAGAATATATACCTTGAATATCATTTGAACGAATTAATGTATCGATGGTAAATTGCGTCGCTGCTGGAACTGAGATAGATAGGAGTTCAATGATAATGGAAATGGCGAGCACGCTAGAAAGGATTTTCCCTAATCCACTTATACCTTTGAATAAGTCTTTCACATTGACGTTAATTTCCAGAGGTTCTTTATTAAACGTTTCTATAGGCCATGCTTCCAATATAACTCCGGTAAATTTATCTGAAAGTTCCCTAAGAGATATAAAACGTTGACCTATAGCTGGATCGTGAATTACGGCACCCTTACGATTGACTCTAATCAAAACAACATAATGATTAAAAGACCAGTGAAGGATGACAGGTCGTGTTATAGTATGTAAATCCTCTATTTCAACACGAGAGGCACGGGAAGTCATCCCTACTTGTTCAAATGCATTGACGAGATTACGAAGCGTCATTCCATCCATAGTGACTTCATGAATCGAACGGGCTGCTGCCAGATCGATTCGTTTCCCAAAATACCCTGCGAGCATAACCAAACAGGCTAACCCACATTCGCTAATTTCGGATTGTAAAATTACCGGTATTTTTTTTCGCCTAAAAAACATATCTATCCCTCAGATCCGACTCTTATAATACTTCGTTTGATTGGAGAGAAAATCCATTCCCAAAGCGGTCGCCGGGTGGTTAAAATGTCGGCTTCAACTTCTACTCCTGTTGGTAATTTTCGTCCGTTTGCATCAGGGATAACTACAACTCGAAAACGTCTGTTTTTACCCGATAGGGAATCAGGACTGCTACTAATTGATGTAATTTTTCCGGGTACTTTACCGAACCACTCCCAAGGTAAAGAGGCAACACGCATCATAACTGTTTGCCCCACTTTTACATCAGGTAAAGCATTAGGCGGTATTAATATTTCAACGAAAGGTTTAGCTCCGCTAGGAACAATTACAGCTGCAATTCCTCCGGTGTTAACCCGCTCTCCTTCAAATATTTTCATTGAAGATATAATACCCTCTATTGGTGCTATGATTCGCGATTCAACTATCGCAGAAGAATTAATTACTTGCTGTTCTAATCTCATTATTTCTTGTTGAATAGATATAATCTCCTCTTTCTCTATGGTTTGTGAACGTGCAAGTTCGTCAACTAATTGAAGTTCTTCACCTATTGTGCGCTCTATGTTAATATTAAGTGTATTTATCTGAGAAATGGAGTTATGGTAATCGTTTTCTCTTTCTATTTTTTCAGACTCTACGGCTATCCCTTGATTACGTAAATCTTGATAGAAAACTAACCTTTTTTTTTAGGTTTTCATTCCTTTTTATTTCAGAGGAAAGAGCTTTTTTAATTGCCGATAGTTCCTGTTTCTTTATACTAATTCTATCCATCAAACGTAATCTTTCATTATCATATTCTTTTCCTTTTTCTTCCTTACGTTTTTTTTAGTGATTTTATCTGTTTTTCTGCATTTTCTTGTAATGTTATATTAACGCCCCCGCCTTCGTACACCACATCATGATATACCGTCGCAATCAGCTCCCCTTTTTTAACAAAATCTCCTTGTTGTACTTTTATCTTTGAAATAACTCCATCTTGATTAAAAACAGATTCAGCAGCAGCCGGAAAGTATAAAACTTGTCCAATGGCAGGGACTCTCTGAGAATAATTGGTTAATAAAATTACAATTGTAATAACCAGAACTCCCATCGAGATCCATAGTGCTACTGGAAGTATTGAAGGAACTGAAATGGAAAAATCCCCTAACCACGAATTTTCTTTATAGCTGAGGGCTTCTTCACGAAAAATTGATTCTTTCTCGCTCATTTCTTATCTACTTAAATAAAGTTTTTCATTAGGCATATCTAAAATAACCTTATGGCCTCGTAAAAAATCCATTCCTAATAATCCATCAAAATCGATATCTTTTGGCATATTCTGATTGATGACTATAGATATAATACTTTTTTTATCTCGTTTGGAATCATTTAAATCAACGGAAACAGTATTACAATCTAGATTTGACGCTGTTTTATCGATCAACTTGCAGCTTCTGAATTTAGTACCATCTGGAATGCGATTATAAAATATAATTGAATGTGTTGCAGCAGTATCAAGAATAATATTTAACGGAATTTTGTTTATTTCCGCACGTAAAGAAATTCCTGATGGCGTTAAATTAAAGTGATAAGAATACCATGAAGTTATGTCATAATGTTGATTTGTAAGAATCTGCAATTTATTATCTTTAAAATCTAAGAGTACCATTTGTTCTTTGAAAGCACCTAGTCCGATTACTTCGGACTCAGGATCTTTTCTTGTATCACCTAGTGATAGCCCCCACGGGATAAGGTTAACTAACTCTATGTTCTTAAATAGAATGTTTGAAATTAATAATTCTGAAATCATCCATCTTGAAACAGTAAAAGTCCTTCCAGATAGATCACCTAGTTTTATATTGGCTTGTTTTTTCATTGATTTTAAATCAGATTCAGAAAGTAATTTTTCTATTTCATAACTATATAAATGCAATCCTTTGCTACTTCCTGTATCCAACATTAACGTATGATAACGGTTTGAGATTGTTGCATCAACAATTGGAAGCCCATTATCATCATATCGGATATTTAATATCGGTAATTTCTCATATGCATAAGAGAATGATGAAAAAAACAAAACAACAAAAATAGCCTTTATCATTAGTTAACACCCCAGGTTTTTAGCAATGAAATCTTCATTTATGCCAGATGAAATTAAATGTGATGCGATTCTGCTTAATATTTTTTTAACGGATGGGCAGAATACAGTACGTCTATTAAAACCATCCTTTTTAGAATATCTTTGGATATGATTCCCTCCTCCGCAAATGTTTTTCCAAACGCATTCATTACACTCCTCAGGTAAATCATTACCAATTTCAAAGTATTTTTGCATCTGCCACGATGAAATTACGTTATTTAGACTTAATTCATTGACGTTTCCAATTGCCGTAAATATATCATCGTTAGATGACCGTAAAATATCATCTACATGAATATTGCCTTCAGATCCCATTGTAAAAGCGACAATATCATTATTCATTTTTCCCATTCCTGCAACATGGAATATTCCTGGATTTAACATCCCTTGAATGGTTGCATAGAAATATCTTACAATGATTTTTTTATCTGCATCAGAAAAAAATTCATCCACGGCTGAGCAAAAGAAATCAGATATACCATAAGGATTTTTGCAATTATCATGACTTTCATCAGGGATAAGAAAATCAAAACTCTTGCAATTTAAAACATCTACAAAATGGCGATAAACTTCTGCTCCATTGGAGTTTGGGTTAGCTACGCATAAAACACCTGGAGCGCTGGGTAATTTTCCATCCTTCCATGCCGACTGTAGCTTAAAAAGCCCAGAAACAGTTGCATCATAAGTACCTTTTCCTTTATTATCAATACGATTCTTATCGTTAATGTGTTTTGGGCCATCAATGGATACGCTGACACTGATATTATATTTTGAAAAAATATCTATCCATTCATCGTCAATTAACGTTGCATTAGTTTGGCATGCAATTGAAAATTTAGCACCTTTGTAATCCCCTGACATTAATTCTTCACACATACGTGAAAATCTTTCTCTATTTAACATTAGTGGTTCACCGCCATGTAAATCCACCTGAATGCTTTCTATATTATACTCAGTTAAAGAACGCTCTAAAAAACGTTTTAGATTTGAAACGGTTTTAAGAGAAATTACAGGTTTGGAATTGATCGCAAGGTCATTACCCATATTAAAAACATAACAATATGTGCAATTTATATTGCACCTTTCACTAACCTTTGCAATTATTTCCAAGTGTTTTATTTTTTTCATAAGATAACCGGATGTTTTAATCTAAATAAGAAACTGGATTATATAATCTATTTGTGAATATATTACGCAATACTACTAAAATCGAGCTATTTTGTTTAAGAAAATCATTTCTCAAAAAATCTTTTTGCGGATATCCTTGCTCTCTGTTCCACATAGTAGGAACAGAGGGCAAGGCTTCAAAAAACTTAATCAGCTTCACGTTTATCAGGAACTGACTGAAAGTTGCTTACTTTAGTGATTCTTAATCCATTTCAACCAACGATCGCCACCACCACAAACATTGTCGAGCAGTGATTGTGCCATTGCCTTCTGATCAGCACTCTTTTTTGTGGTTACAGTAGCTTTATTTTCTTTGATTTCTTTAGCTAACTTAGACATGTATTTGAATCCTTCTTTTCGCTGTATCGGAATTGATACCTTAATAAAGGTCACACGAAGAATAAACATTTGCAAATATTTTTTTACAAAAAAATACAAATTGAGCAATTTATAAGTAGTGAACGCCATCATTGCTGCGCAGATCTACAATACATGAGCGCAGTTTTTCCGATGTAAGCACCTTATTGTAGGGCATTCCTAATGGGATAATTTTTTAGAGCATCATATCAGAAATAGCTAAATCTAAGCAGTTCCCCTCGCAGGCAGAGTAATAGGTATCTACACAATTTTCGTCAAAAGTGGTATTAATATCCAGTATACATTCAACTTTTCTATCGCCGGGCTCGATGCCCGGCTCAACCGTCGATATCAATCTTTGGGTAAACAACATATGACTCCTGCCATTCCCCTTGCGCTGGTGATTTAAAGATATCACCAGTACCCAAGACCACCTTTGCTACCACTCAGGTCGTCTGGCATTTTCTTAACAATGACCGTATTTCATTTAGCCAGCTTAATCAGACGATGATTGAACTGGCCCGATATAGCATCATTCACAGTTTCCATGCTTATGCGTTGTTGGTTGTTCGTAATAGGTCTCGTTTACAGTTTGTCTCACATCCGCATAAAGCCCATTGGCTTCAGATGACGTATGCCCGGGATATCGGTTATGAACTGCAAACCCAGCCTGTTGGTTGATGTTACTTCCGGTCTGCCAATCGTCCGTTAGTGCAGTCACTGACGGACAAGGGGGACAATTTACGGCCTTTCAGTAGTTTTCTGATCCAAAAACGGTTTGGATGAAGAGCTGCCAATGTTTCATTATCCAGTGGTAATGGCTCATCAAAGATCTGCCCGGCAAGAATTTCTGCACTGAGTGGCGCAGAGCATAATCCACGAGAACCTAATGCCCCGATAACAAACAGATTGGAATAGCAGGGTGCATCTGTAATGAGGCTCCCTGTGCGGATTTTTTCTGGCAGATCTTGATAATTTGTCATTATTTTATTGAGGTCGGGCACATTTCCCACCATTGGCATATGGTCACGAATAACGCAGCGAATACTTTGACGGGATTGCTTCGCAGAAACATCAACCTGATTTATCCATTCGGCATTAGGTAAACATTTCAGTAATCGATCACGGTTTTCCTGTTGTTCCGTTTCAGAATATTCACAATCAAGCCGATGACGCTGATAACTGGCGCCGATACAGTGGTGCTGATTGGCTGGATTAGCGGGTGTCATATAACCATCGTAGCAAAGCACATTTTGCAATTGGCTCAGATCAGTTGTGGTTGTGATGTGACTGACCTGACCACGCACAGCAGTTACCGGCAGTTTCTCGGTTTGTTCAAATTGGGGGAGATGATGACCGTTGGCAATCACCACCGTTTTATGCTGTGCGTTTAATAGTTGTCCTTGATGCATGAGATGCAGTTGCCAGCCATGCTGGTTGTAATTGAGCGCGGTAACTTGATGATTGAAGCGACAGAGCATTCCTTGCTGTTGTGCCAATTCTGTTGCTGCTTTAGTGAGTTCAGCCGGGCATAGCCATCCGCCCTGTGGATAGTGAATGCCGTGGTGATGAATATCCAGCCCGCATTTTTCACTCAACTGGTGACAATTCATGCCGATGGCGAGTTCATTCGGCCACTCTGTCGCCAGCATTTTCTCAATTTTCTTACTACTTTTTTCATCATAGGCAAGCTGGCTGACGCCACACCATTGATGGTCGAAATCAACTCCCTGTGCTGATAACTGTTCATATTGGCGGCGAGCAAAGGTAAATGCGGAGGTAAAGAATTTTTCGAGTCCGTTATTACTACCGTTCAGTAGCGGGTAAAGTGCTCCCTGGCGATTACCAGACGCACCTTGTGCCGGGGCTGCATCCTGACAATAAAGCGTCACCTGTGCTCCACGACGCAATAGCGCAAGTGCGGTAAGAATACTGGCAATTCCTCCGCCGATAATCGCGATATCATCGGTGTGGCTTGCTGTCGGCCGGGCAAACCAAGGCGCTGGTAATGGCTGATACTTCTGAGTTGCCAGAACTCCAGTCAGCATTTCTCTTTTTCGACCGAATCCTTTGATTTTACTGACATTAAAACCAGCCTGTTGTAAACCACGCCGGACGATGCCGGCAGAAGTAAAGGTTGCGAAGGTGCCTTCTGGATGGGCAAATTGTGCCATTGCAGCAAACAACTGTTCACTCCACATTTGCGGGTTTTTGGCAGGAGCAAAGCCATCTAAAAACCAGGCATCTATTTTGCCGTGAAGAGTGGGATTCATTGTGGGCAACAGATCATTGACGTCACCGAACCATAAATCCAATGTGACAGCGCCATTTGCCATAATCAATCGGTGGCAGCCTGCTAGAGGTTGAGGCCATTGCTGGCAAAGTTGCTGTGAAAAAATTCCAAGTTCAGGCCAGCGTTGATGAGCGGCTTTTAAGTCATTGGTTTTCAGCGGATACTTCTCAAAACTGATGAAGTGTAGGCGTTTCAATAGCGCATCAGGATTTTGCTGTCGAAATGTATCAAATGATTGCCAGAGCGTCAGAAAATTTAATCCTGTCCCGAAGCCGGTTTCCGCGATTACACAATTAGAACGGGAATGAGTGCTGAATCGTTGGGGGAAGCAGTTACCATTAAGAAATACATAACGGGTTTCTTCCAGCCCATCCTGATTTGAGAAGTAAACGTCATCAAACTGTGTTGAAACCGGAGTACCTTGATCATTCCAACTGAGGGTTGCGGTACAGATAGCAGAATTTTTCACGGTAATGCCTGCAATATTACTGATAATAATGCGATTTTAGCGAGGTTGATGTTGATGTACCACCTGACAGAAGAAAAGAGTGAAAAAGTGCTGATTTGAACAGCAGCCAGCACCTGTATTTGGACAAGCACTGGACATTATTGGGCATTATATCAACAATCATTCTGTTTAGCTCTTCGCCAGGTACCCGGCGGCTAAACACAAAAGCCCTGCGGCAATGCCTTTAACCCAGCGACGGCGACGATCACTGAATGAGTCTTTTTGCCCCATATGTTGCCAATATGAGTTACTAATCTGTACCAGAACGAAATATTGACTTTGGCAAAGAGAATTTCTGAGGAGACATTTGCTTTGATATGGAATGTTTCTCTCTGGGGAAAACATTTCATATGTTCATTATTAAAGAGTAAATAATTTTACACACGATACCTTCTTATGAGTAAGTTCTCCTTATAATAAAACTGGAATGCCCAAGGAAATAATGCCCCGCCAGCGAAGCGGGGTTTGTATTTATAAATGAATGTGAAATTCACATAATTTTTTAAATTCTTTTGATTGCCTCTCTTTTAAATGTGATGAAATCGTATCAATCATTGATATCATTTTACGTTTGGCCGCTTCTTATTAGCTTGTTTTAAGCAATCTGAGTTTTGCATAGGTGTAGGTATGAATACATCTTTTGAATTGAATTCGGCAATCTCCTTAATATTACTTCTGTATATAGACTCTAATAATCTCTGATTCCTACTGGATATAATCATAATTAGCCCATAGAGTGTAATGAATGCGCCAATTAGGATATGATTTTGTTGTAAAGCAATTGGCTCCATATTGTTAAATTTGTTGCCATATTGTAATAAAGTGTTTATGTCCATATTAAAAGCCACTAAAATCCATATGATACCAACGCTCAGTAGAAGGTAACCAAGTCCTCTCATTATTAACCCCCATTAGGATTATTGGGTAAAGTTACTTAGGTCTTACAATGAACCGACCATTTGCATATGACGTAGCATAATTGCCATCATTTTTTGTATGAATAATGGCTTTATCGGTTGATAAAGTTGAAAACTTTCTGTTCTAAAACGTTTGTTGCTGTAAATTTGGTTATTTTACGTAATTCAGTCACTAATATAACATAGGGATTGATCCATTTCATGAAAATTTTATTCACCTTTATTATTCTCAGTTATTAAATTTATTTCTAATTAGCAATAAACTTAATAAAAATAACAAGTATATCAACTTATATATAAATATAAGCTTGCTAATCATTATTCGGATGCTTGATAAATTCATATATTGTATTGATATTATTATCCTTAGTCTAAATTTTTGATGGAAATTACAAGTATTTTATGATTTTATTGTTTACCAAAATAATTCCTATCTGAAATTTATTTTTGTCTATTAAAACCTAAATGCTTTTTACTGTATTCTATGAAAGTTAACGATTATTTTGACGTGAAAACGTATTGGGGTTTTTAGAAAGATGAATTTTTCTTCGTAATTTTATCCTGATCGGACTTGTTCAGCGTACAAGTGTACGCTAAAGTGCTACATAGCATAGATAGAAATCCCGCGGATAAACATATTTAATGAGGTATTTGATGAAGCGTGTAGTGATCACTGGCTTGGGCATTGTTTCCAGCATTGGTAATAATCAGAAAGAAGTACTGGCATCTCTGAAAGAAGGCCGCTCCGGGATAACTTTTTCTGATAAATTCAAAGAGATAGGAATGAGAAGCCATGTCTGGGGGAATGTAAAACTGGATACCGCCGGGTTAATAGACCGAAAAATTCAGCGTTTCATGAGCGATGCCTCTGTTTATGCTTATCTGGCGATGGATGAAGCAATTAAAGATTCTGGCCTGACTGATGATCAGGTTTCCAATATTCGTAGCGGATTGGTAGTGGGTTCTGGTGGTGGCTCTCCATATAACCAGGTTGCGAGTGCTGATGGTATGCGCGCTCGTGGTTTACGCGGTGTGGGGCCTTATATGGTAACCCGCGCAATGGCTTCCGGTGTGTCAGCTTGCCTTGCAACTCCTTTTAAAATCAAAGGGGTAAATTATTCTATCAGTTCTGCCTGTTCTACTTCTGCTCATTGCATTGGTCATGCGGCTGAACTTATTCAGTTAGGAAAACAGGATATTGTTTTTGCCGGTGGTGGTGAAGAGCTGTGCTGGGAAATGAGCTGTGAATTTGATGCAATGGGCGCACTTTCAACGAAATACAACGAAACGCCAGAAAAAGCATCCCGCACTTATGATAAAAACCGTGATGGTTTTGTTATTGCTGGCGGCGGCGGTATTGTTGTTGTGGAAGAATTAGAGCATGCCCTGGCACGTGGCGCACATATATACGCTGAAATTGTTGGTTATGGTGCAACATCGGATGGCGCAGATATGGTTGTTCCATCTGGCGAAGGTGCGGTTCGTTGTATGAATATGGCATTGCAAGGTGTGAAAGGTTCCATCGATTATGTGAATACGCACGGTACTTCTACTCCTGCGGGTGATTTGAAAGAGTTGGAAGCGATCAGGGAAGTCTTTGGTGATACAACACCGGCAATTTCTGCAACAAAAGCGATGACTGGTCATTCACTGGGCGCTGCCGGTGTACACGAAGCGATTTATAGCCTACTGATGTTAGAGCATGATTTTATTGCACCAAGTATTAACATTGAAGATCTTGATGATAAAGCGGCAGGCATGAATATCATCACTAAACCTACTGAGCAAAAGTTGAATACGGTGATGTCCAATAGTTTTGGTTTCGGTGGCACTAATGCTTCTTTGGTGATGAGCAAGTATTTAGGTTGATTCTCTCCATCACAGACTATTTAGGACTAAAAATGGTCATTATTTAATACATCTTAGGTGACTGCGTATAGCGGATCACCTTTGTGTATAGTCCCGTTTCTGCGTGTTGTTTGTATCTTGTTTATACCCGTCATCTTTCAAGTTGCCTCTTTGTTGGCTGCGCTCGCTCACCCCGGTCACATAGTTTGCTATGCTCCCGGGGATTCACTCCCTTGCCGTCGCGATGCACCTTGAAATCCATAAGGTATATTCGTTTATATAAAGTAAATTCAAACCTATTTTGCTTAGTGTTGATTTTGTCTGAAATATAATGTGAATACGGAAATATATTCTTGTTGTGATAGAAAAGCCCATAATATCTTTATGATAATTATGATTTTTTAATATTATGGGCTTTTTCTTAATTATGCTTTATTTTCAGTAGCTACTTGCTGAATACGGCGCTTACGGACAATTCGTAATATTGGTGGAATAACCAAAACCAGCGCTGCCAGTATTAATAAACTCTGAGCAATTGCACTACTCCACAGAATGCCAAACTCTCCGTTGCTAATAGAAAGTGCGCGACGTAAGTTTTGTTCCAGCATTTCTCCTAATACAAAACCGAGGATTAATGGCGACATCGGGAAATTCATTTTCCTCAGAATATACCCGAAAACGCCCAATCCTACCATCAATAGAAGATCAAACGTCGTGCTATGTATGGCATATACACCAACCGCTGAAACAGTAGCAATAGCTGGAACAAGAAACCAGAGTGGAATAGTGAGCATCCGTGTAAACAGACCTATCATTGGGATATTCATAATCAGCAGAATAACATTGGCAATTAATAAAGCCGCAATTAACCCCCAGACAATATCCGGTTGTTCAGTAAACATTCCCGGCCCAGGCGTAATGTTATAGAGCGTTAATGCCCCCATCATGACGGCAGTGGTACCTGAACCTGGCACTCCTAATGTTAGCATTGGAATAAAGGAGCCGCAGGCCGAGGCATTATTAGCTGCTTCTGGCGCTGCTACGCCGCGAATATCACCTTTACCAAATGAGTCGCTATTTCCACTGAGCTTCTTCTCGGTCATATAGGTAATTGCGCTGGCAATTGTCGCTCCTGCGCCAGGCAAAATACCGACAAAGAAACCGATAAAGGATGATCTAAGCGTTGGTATGGCGCATTCAGCCGCTTCCTTGCGATTGAACAGCAGGCGGCCTGTTTTGCGAATAATGGTTTTGCCGGTTGAGGTGTTCTCTAACATCAGCAGAATTTCGCTGACAGAAAACAGACCTATTACCACAACAATAAACTGTATACCATCTGATAGATGAACACTGTCGAAAGTAAAACGATAAACCCCGGTGTTGGCGTCTACTCCGACAGTTGCCAGACTCAATCCTATTAATGCTGCTAATAGTGATTTCAGCGGATTCTGGCTCATCATGCTACCCAGACAAGCAATAGCAAAAACCATAAGTGCAAAATATTCAGCAGGGCCGAAAGCTAGTGACCACTGCGCCAGTAATGGAGCAAATAAAATAATGCCGAAAATTGCCAGCAAAGAACCACAGAAAGAACTCACTGCGGAAATAGACAGCGCCACACCCGCACGGCCCTGTTTGGCCATCGGATAACCGTCTAGTGCGGTCATAATGGCAGCGGCGTCACCAGGAACATTCAGCAGAATCGATGATATACGCCCACCATACTCACAACCGATATAAACGGTTGCCAATAAAATCAGGGCAGATTCAGCAGGCAGTTTTAAAGCGAAAGCCAGCGGCAGCAGAATCGCGACACCATTAATCGGCCCAAGCCCCGGCAACAACCCAACAATCGTGCCGACAAAACAGCCAATTAAAGCAATAATCAGGTTTTGCGGCACCATTGCAACTTCAAAACCTTGGCTAAGATACATCCACGTTTCCATAAGTTCTCCGTCAGTTGAGCCAGCTACCGAGAGGCAGGGTTACGTCAAGTAAGCGGTCAAAGGCGAAATAGAGCGTGACGCCAAGGAACACCCCGGAAATGATTGCGGCAGGCAATGTTGCGTTAAACAACAGTGCGACACTGAATGTCAGCAGCGCTGTAGCGAGAGGGAACCCCAGCCACTCAAATGCCCAGCCATAGATAACCAAAGAGATAATCAACAACATTAGGCGACGGATAACGGGGGCGCTAGGCCAATTGCTCTGTTCTGGTTTTTTGAAAAGCAGTAGTAAGGCACAGAGCGCCATCAGAGACAGAATGATCATTGGGAAAGGTCTAGGTCCCAAAGGTTCATAAGTGTATTCGCTCTGAATGCCCCAACCAATAACCATCCCAATGGCACAGAGCACTAGCCAGATAGCAGCAAAGATACGATCGCTCATAATGATGACTCTGTTATTTGGCTAAGCCAAAAGCTCTGGCTTGTTCACGATATTGTTCAACCTGTTTTTTCACATAGTTGTCCAACTCTTTGCCGGTCATGTTGAATTCGAACAATCCACGGATATCACGTTGTTTTTTAAAAGCATCTGTTTGTTGTAGTTTATTAAAAGTATCAACCCACCATTGGTACTCTTCGTCAGAAACTTTTGGGCCCATGTAAAATCCGCGAATAATCGGCCATACCAGGTCATAGCTTTGCTCTTTGGCCGTAGGAATATTAGCTAAATCGCCATCTAGTCGTTTATCTGCATAAACAGCTAAGACCCGGATTTTGTCTCCATTCAGGTAAGGGACCATCTCGCTTAGATCACCAGAAACCGCCTGAATATGATTACCCAGCAGAGCAGTAACAGGTTCACCACCCCCTTCAAAGGCGACATAACGCATCTTGTGAGGATCAATGCCGACTTCTTTTGCCAGCAGTGCAGTTTTCATCCAGTCCTGACTACCAATGGAGGCTCCGGCGCCAAATACAATGTTATTAGGATTATCCTTGAAAGCATTCATCAGATCGTTCAGGGTACGGTAAGGTGAATCGGCACGGACAGCGATCATTCCATAATCAGTACCAACACTTGCCAGCCAGCGCACATCATTAACGTTATAACGACCAAATTTTCCCTGAGATAAATTGAGCAGAGAGCCGCCGGAGAAGGCGACAATGGTTCCCGCTTCAGCAGGTCGTTGTGCGACGATAGCATTGTAAGCGACAGCGCCAACACCACCGGGCATAAAGGTGACGCGCATAGGTTTGCTGATCTCGTTCGTATCCAGTAATGAAACTTGGATCAGTTTGCAGGTCAGGTCAAATCCGCCACCCGGTTTTGCAGGGGCAATGCATTCGGTCCTGCCAGGCGCACTGGCGGCAAAAACACTGCTTGTGCCAAATAGTAAAGCGGTTGCCGCTAATATCTTGATCGTTATAGCTTTCATTTGTTTACTCTCATCAATACCCGTGTAAGATATACCACTACAACCAAACTTGGTTGACCCAATTAGTAATAACAAAACCTTTCATTTACCTTTCATTAACAAGAAAAGTTGTTGATATGTGATTTTAATCTCTTAAATTTGCGTAGTGTTTCGCATTAATGAGCTAACAAATAGCTACAGGCTTTCTTTTTTGTTTTGGTTTGTTGTAAGTTTCTCGTAGTTTTGAGGTTGTACTGTTTTGTTTGCGAGAATTTTACATTCGGCTAAGAGGGGATCATGTAAACGGTAATTCTTTATTTGTGCAATCTGTTAAATTAAACGGAGAATTTATTGAATATAATCAGGCTTTATCTTGCGGAAATCTGAATTGAGGAAATGATGAAAAAATTGATTCTTTGTAGTGTTATGGCTAGTGCTATGGCTCTTGCTTTGACAGGATGTAAAACAGAACTCGACACCTCGGTATCCGTTAACCAGCTATTATCTGAACAGGTTAAAATGGTAACATCTGACTTGTTGGTTGAAGTCAGTGCATGTGGTGATTATAAAGATTCCAGACAGCCATCAAAATCTCTGTTAGAGGCTCAGGAAAAAGTACCGGCTATTTTTGCCGGCGTGGAATATGTGGAATGTTTTAGAAAAAATATGGATTCACTTGCTCACTTTAAAGTTCCCATCAGTGTAGGGAATTCAAGTGTGGCTGGTTCTACTCAGGGTATTCACCTTTACGGTAATGGCGCAGATATCTTAGCGATAAGCATACCAAAAGAGATGAAGAAGAAAATTAACCAGCTAAATAATTCAATAGCATCAAAAATCAAAATCTCAATTAATATTAAGAATGACACAGATAAGATTTTAAAAATGAAGGGTTTATCTGTGTTTCTTAATGATAAGGAGCCGATTGTGATATCGAATTTTAGTTTAAAAGTAGGCAGTGAAATAAAACTCACTTTGTCTAATGTCTCTGTGGCGTCTGCATTGGATGAACGTTTTGATTTTACCCCTGTGCTTATGGCAATATCTGAGTAAATGGAAGCGGTAATAGAAATCTATTACTTGATTCGGTATGACAGAATATCCTGTTATTGATAGCGCGATATTTTGGCGCTCAAATGGAGTTGAGTCAGTGTCTGACTATTTTTCAGAAAAATAGGTGTGGCGATATAAACTGAAAATATAGTTATGCTTGTAATTATATTTATATTGGTCGGTTAGATATTTAAAATATGCGCTTACTTTTGGTGGAAGACCACCCTGAATTATTGCACTGGCTGCAAAAAGCCCTGAGTAGTGCAGGGTTTGCTGTAGATGTTGCGAATGATGGCATCATCGCTGATCAATTATTGCAGACAGAAAACTATGCGTTGTTGATTTTAGATGTTTCTTTGCCGAGGCTGGATGGCCTTTCATTATTGGTTCGTTTGCGTAAACGTGGACAAAATTTGCCGGTATTATTATTAACGGCAAAGGCTGATGTTTCTGAGCGAGTGAAAGGGCTTAATTCTGGTGCTGATGATTATCTGACGAAACCTTTTGATTTACAGGAATTGGAGGCACGTATCCGGGCATTACTTCGGCGTAGTGCAAATGTGCTACAGGAGACGTTGACATTCGGCTCCCTTGTTTATCAGGATGATGGTTACTTTATTCTGAACGATGAGCCATTGGCTTTGACGCCACGGGAACTTTCGGTTTTGACAACATTGTTCCATCGTCGAGGGAGACCTGTTTCTAAACAACAGCTGTTTGAACAAGTATTTGCACTGTTAGATGAAGCAAACCCACAAAGTATTGAACTTTATGTACACCGGATTCGGAAAAAATTGTCAGGCAGTAATGTGGGAATAAGTACATTACGGGGATTAGGTTATCGTCTGGAGTGCCAGAAAGATGAGATGGTTTAAAGTACCGAACTCATTGTTTCACCAATTACTCTTGTTTTTTGGCGTTCCGCTATTTTTGTTGGGTTGTTTATCGGTTTGCACCCATTATTGTAGCGCAGAGAATGCGGCTACGTTGGCTTATGACCGGACCTTATTGGCATCTGCTCGAACTGTCGCAGAACGGCTGGCTGTTCAGAATAATCAATTGATTGTCGATGTACCTTATGTAGTTTTGGATAGTTTTGAGCGAAATATGAATGATAGATTGTTCTATCAAGTATTATCTCCTGAAGGGAAAACCATTTCTGGTTATGATGATTTGCCTTTAATACCTAAAGATACGCTTCGCTCCAATTTATACACCGCTTTGGTTTATTTCTATGATGCTGAATATCACGGCCATCCTATTAGGGTTGCCGCCCTTTATCAGCCGATTAATGAAGGAGGGATGATGGGAATGGCGTTGATACTGGTTGCCGAAACAGTGGCTTCCCGCCATTATCTTGCGCAACAATTATTAATATCATCCTTGATGAGTCAAGGAACAGTGGTTGGGTTGACTCTGATTCTGGCTTACTTTCTGTTGAAACAGTTACTTAAACCATTGCATAAACTTTCTGGCGTCATGGTCCGTCGTCCCGCTAATGATCTCACTCCATTACCGGATATGTTGCCTTGGTCAGAACTTTCCCCGTTATTGTATGCATTTAATCGTTATATAGAGCGACTGAAACTGATGGTGAACCGACAGGAGAGGTTCAGCGCGGATGCTTCTCATCAACTCAGAACACCATTAACGGTATTAAAAACTCAAGTAGCGGTAGCGCTTGCCAGCGAAGATCCCATGCAATGGAAAGAAAGCTTACAGGCCATTGATAGTACATTGGATAACACTATCTCTCTGACGGATCGTTTATTACAACTCTCTCGTTTGAAAGCGCATGAAAAGGAAGCTGTTCGGGATTATAGGCCGGTCAATTTAGTTGAATTGTTGCAACAGGCGTGTTTTTCTCGTTTGCAACAGGCTGAAAGTAAGCATATTGATTTGGGTTATGAAGGAGAAAATGCTCAATGGATTAAGGGGGAACCTGTATTACTGACAGAAATGTGTGCGAACTTATTGGACAATGCGATTAAATATACGCCGGAAGGTGGCATTGTTACGGCTAGAGTGATTCTCAGCTCTTGTAAGGCATACTGTTATTTGGAAGTGGATGACAGTGGGCCGGGGATTGCTAAAGAAGAAGTTAATTTGTCTTTGATGGCTTTTAATCGTCTTGATAATGCTGCGGGGCATGAAGGGGCAGGGCTTGGATTAGCCCTGGTCAAAGACATCAGTATTTATCATGGCGCTCATCTCCAATTATTGCCCAGTGAAATACTGGGCGGTTTATTGGTCAGAATTCCTTTTAGGCTTTCTGATGATTAATTTCCTGAGATTTTTCTGTCTTACGTCCAATAAGAGGAGTACGTAGTTGCTGTGCCAGCATAACGCCCAATAACGTTATACCGCCGCCAATCAAATGGTAATTGTGCATCTCTTCATGTAGAACCAGAATAGCGATAATTGCGGTAAATACCGGGGCTAGATTCATAAATATGGAAGCAGTATTAGCGCCAAGCTTTATAACACCTTGTATCCATAAGTAGGGAGCGAGAATTGAGGCCGGAATGCCAGCGAATAGGACTAACGAAATATTGTTGGTGTTTAGTTGAACATCTTTTGTTAACAAAAAATTGGGCAGTAATAACAGGACGCCAAAAGCGATTTGTACATACAGGGATTGCCAGTTGGGTAATGGAATAGACCAACGTTTGGTTAATACGCCATAGAGTGCATAGGAGATGGAAGCAATCAACATCATCAATTCTCCGTGACCTAAACCGTGTTGTAGTAATGACATAGGATCACCGGCGCTAACCAACCAGATTAAACCAAACAGGGATAAAACAGTACCGAGAGCAATACCGACAGTGGGGATAACACGTAAAACAAATATACTGATAACGACAGTTAAAAGAGGAATAAGTGAATTAAGAATTCCCATAAATGTTGCGCTGACGCTGTGTGCCGCGTAATAAGCCAGGCTTTGATAAAGCACCATACCAAGTGAGCTAAGTATTAAAAGTTTCCACCAGTGTTGGCAGATTGTTTTCCATTGGCGAATGACAGGTAATACAACAAAGGGGGTTAATGTGAGAAAAGCAAGGAACCAGCGGTAAAAAGAGATTGCCGCAGGATCAATAACGGTGGCAGAGGCTTTACTCACCACAGCATTAATTGACCAAATCAAGACTGCCAGAAGTGGAAAAATCATATTCATATAAGTGAATCGCATTGAGATAAAAATGAAGGTTCAGTCTAAAGGTGTCTGGTTTATTATATATAACGATAATCAGACAATAGATAAGGCAATTAAGACAATATGACAGAAAAGCTGAATGAACCTGTAGATGTCATGGCTATTCCTGCGAGTATCTCTTTTCGTAACGAATTATTCAGTGCGAATACAGAATGTTTACGTCATGTCCATTCATTTGGGCAGCTTATTTATGTCGTTTGTGGCGTAATGGCAATGAATGTTGGGGAACAACATTTTTTGGCTCCACCACAATTTTGTGTCTGGATACCGGAAGGAATAGAACATTCGGGTTATAGCAAAAAGGCCATGCGATTTAGGGCAATAGATATCTCTCCTCAGTGGGGAAAATTATTACCAGAGCAACCTTGTATTATCCGGCTGAGTCCAATATTCAATATCATTATGGCTGATTGTTTTGAACGTGGCTTGACGGTGCCGGAAACAGAGCAGGATTTGCGGTTAGCTCAGGTGCTGATTGATCAATTGGTCCAATCTCCTGTGCAATATACCTATCTGCCTTCATCTAAAGATAAACTTTTGGCGCCGATATTACAGGAACTTGAACATAATCCGGCTGATAATAGATCATTAGCACAATGGGCAAAACGGTGTTATACCTCGGAACGTACGTTGTCACGGCGTTGCCAACAAGAATTGGGAATGTCATTTCGTGAGTGGCGGCAACGGTTACGGTTTTTGCATGCTATTTCTTTACTGGAACAAGGGAAAACAGTGAATGAAGTCGCTTTTGATGTGGGTTATAGCTCATCTTCTGCTTTTATCGCGGTGTTTCAGCAGTTGGCGGGTACGACACCGGACCGTTTCAGGAAAAGTTAATAATAAAAGAAACCGTTATTATGGGTTTTGTTATGATTCAGTGGCAAAATAGCCGGCTACGTCCGTTTTATGCCACAGGATGGAATTAAGTGAAGATTTTGGTTGATGAAAATATGCCTTATGCTGAACAACTATTTCAGCCATTGGGGGATGTGCAAGCTATTCCGGGGCGTCCGGTGCCGGAGGGGGCATTGGATAACGCAGATGCCTTTATGGTCCGTTCGGTGACTAAGATTGATGAAGAACTGCTGAAAGGCAGCACGATAAAATTTATCGGTACGGCTACCGCAGGGACTGACCATGTGGATCAGTCGTGGTTATCGCAGGCAGGAATTGGGTTTTCAGCGGCGCCGGGATGTAATGCTATTGCTGTGGTTGAATACGTTTTCTCTGCATTAATGTTGCTGGCTGAACGTGACAATTTTGAGCTTAAAGATAAGGTTGTAGGCATTATCGGGGTCGGTAATGTCGGCAGTAGACTGGCGGAACGGTTAGCTGTTCTTGGTGTGCGGACGCTTTTATGTGATCCACCAAGAGCAGCTGCCAGAGGGGGTGTTGGTGACTTTTGGCCGTTGGAGAAACTGGTCAAAGAGGCGGATATTCTGACATTCCACACGCCATTGAATAAATCGGGTCCATATAAAACTCACCATTTGGTGGATGCTGAATTATTATCGGCTTTGCCGGATAATCGCATATTGATTAATGCCAGCCGCGGTGAAGTTGTTGATAATCAGGCTCTGCTTGGCGTGTTGGAACATGGTAAGAAACTTCGTGTTGTTCTGGATGTTTGGGAGCCGGAGCCTGATTTATCCCTGCCATTACTGAAATTAGTTGATATTGGTACACCACATATCGCAGGTTATACCCTCGAAGGTAAAGCGCGTGGTACTACACAGGTATTTGAAGCTTACTGCGGATTCCTCGGCCACCCTCGCAAAGTGGCTTTATCTGATCTATTGCCGGAACCGGATTTCAGCCGGGTTACCCTGCATGGAAATGTGACTCAAAGCACACTGAAGCGGTTGATGCATTTAGTGTATGATGTGCGCCGCGATGATATGCCATTACGGCAAGTGGCCGGTCAAAAAGGGCAATTTGATTATCTGCGCAAGAACTATTTAGAACGCCGGGAATGGTCATCCCTGACTGTATGTTGTGATAACAGAGAGAGTGCTGAATTGTTAGCCGCTCTTGGTTTCAGCACAGAACTGATTTAATTCGTGCAGAAATATATCTGCATGTCAGAAATATAGATGGAGAAAACCAACATGTCAGAAGGTTGGAATATTGCCCTGTTGGGTGCGACAGGGGCAGTAGGTGAAGCGATATTGGCGTTATTACAAGAGCGTCAGTTTCCCGTTGGTGAATTGTATCCTCTCGCCAGTGAGCGCAGTGCCGGTGAGAACCTGCGTTTTAATGGTAAGAATTTTGTTGTTGGTGATGCTGCTGATTTTGACTGGTCACAGGTACAACTCGCTTTTTTCGTGGCTGGATTAGAAGCCACAGCACGATATGTTGAAAAAGCGACAGAAGAAGGTTGTCTGGTGATTGATAGCAGTGGGTTGTTTGCTATGGAACTGGATGTACCTTTAGTTGTTCCGGGTGTTAACCCTCATGCATTGGCGGATTATCGCAACCGTAATATTATCGCTTTGGCGGATAATATGACCAGTCAGGTACTGACAGCTATTAAACCGCTGGTGGATGCTGCTGGAATTGCACGTTTGCATTTGACTAATCTGTTCTCTGTTTCTGTTCATGGCAAAGCGGCGGTTGATGAATTAGCCGGGCAGAGCGCACGTTTACTTAACGGCATCCCACCGGAACTGGGTCGTTTTAGTAAACAACTGGCATTTAATCTTTTGCCGTTGCCAACAGATGTTGAAGGTTCTGTGAGTGAAGAGCGTCGTCTTGTGGATCAAATACGCAAAGTTTTACAGGATGAGGGATTACCCATTTCAGTGAGTTGCGTTCAGTCTTCTGTTTTTTATGGTAATGCTCAGGTCGTTCATTTGGAAACCTTGCGTCCGGTCGGGGTGGAAGAAGCTCGAGAAGAATTAGAGCGGATGGTTGATATTAACGTTGCAGATGAAGGCGATTATCCGACGCCGGTGACAGAAGCATCAGGTAATGATGCGCTGAGTATTGGTTGCCTGCGCCATGATTATGGTATGCCGGAAGTATTACAATTCTGGTCTGTGGCTGACAACATCCGATTTGGTGGTGCATTAATGGCTGTTGAGATAGCGGAAAAACTGATTCAGGAGCAATTTTACTGATGTTCGGTACAGAACAAACGGAATCTGTGCCAGGTTCAAAAATGAAAATTGCATTGGGCATTGAGTACGATGGTAGCCGATATTATGGCTGGCAGCGTCAGCAAGAAGTGAAAAGTGTTCAAGGATGCCTTGAGGAAGCATTATCAAAAGTCGCCGATGAATCTGTATCAGTATTTTGTGCTGGTCGGACCGATGCTGGAGTACATGCAACAGGGCAAGTTGTGCATTTTGAAACGGCTGTTCAGCGTAAGGATGCCGCATGGACAATGGGTGTGAATGTACACTTACCGCCGGATATTGCTGTTCGTTGGGTAAAAACCGTGGATGAGAGTTTCCATGCCCGTTTTAGCGCAACTGCCCGGCGATACCGTTACATTATTTTTAATCATCGTTATCGTCCGGCAGTGCTGGCCAATGGAGTGACCCATTTTCACTATCCACTGGATGAAAAGCGAATGCATCAGGCAGCGCAATGTTTGTTAGGGGAAAATGATTTTACCTCTTTCCGTGCAGTGCAATGCCAATCTAAAACACCTTGGCGTAATGTGATGCACATTAATGTCAGCCGTTATGGGCATTATGTCGTCATAGATATTAAAGCCAATGCTTTTGTACATCATATGGTGCGTAATATAGCCGGTAGCCTGATGGAAATTGGTTGTGGGAATCAGGATATTAACTGGATGGCCCAGTTGCTTACTTTAAAAGACCGGACGAAAGCCGCTGCGACGGCAAAAGCGGCAGGGTTGTATTTGGTTGCTGTTGATTATCCGGCGCAATTTGATTTGCCTGGCGCTGCTATGGGGCCTCTGTTTTTGGCAGATGATCTGATTTAACACTTGTTAGTTGCCGACACGGATGTTTTGGCATAGCGGGGAATATGATGGAATTTCTGACTCATTTTGTTGATTTTGCTAAATTTATTATTGATTTCATTCTCCATATTGACATTCATTTGGCCGAACTGGTCGCACAATATGGTCATTGGGTGTATGGCATTCTGTTTTTGATTTTATTTTGTGAAACAGGATTAGTGATTACGCCGTTTCTGCCAGGAGATTCGCTGTTATTTGTCGCCGGTGCTTTAGCGGCTTTGGACTCAAATGATCTGAATGTACATCTCATGGTGGTATTGATGATTATTGCGGCTGTTATTGGCGATGCTGTGAACTATGCTATTGGTCGCATTTTTGGCGAAAGGTTATTTATTAATCCAAATTCAAAAATTTTCCGCCGCAGTTATTTAGATAAAACACATGAGTTTTATGAAAAACATGGTGGGAAGGCAATTATTTTGGCGCGATTTGTACCGATTATCAGAACATTTGCACCATTTGTTGCAGGTATGGGGAAAATGTCTTATCGTCGTTTTGCTGCTTATAACGTGATTGGCGCACTAGTTTGGGTTCTGTTATTCACCTATTCTGGTTATATATTCGGTGATATGCCAATGGTACAACAGAATTTGAAACTGTTGATTGTCGCTATCATCTTTATCTCAATCCTGCCCGGAGTGATTGAAATTTGGCGGCATCGTCGTACGGTGATGAAGCAGAAGAGTGATAACCGGTAACAGGTTTGAGCAGTTTTTTATCCACACTGTAATAGCATTGTGGTTTAATGGCACACAAATAACAAAACTGGCATAAGCCAGATTCAGACGGAAAGATCATTCAATGAGCTGGATTGAAAAAATTCTTAATAAAAGCAACATTACCCAAACTCGTAAAGCGAACATCCCAGAAGGGGTTTGGACTAAATGTGATAGTTGCAGTCAGGTGCTCTACCGTGCTGAGCTAGAGCGCAATCTTGAGGTTTGCCCTAAATGTGATCATCACATGCGTATTTCGGCGCGTACCCGATTGGCTACATTCCTTGATGAAGGAGCAACGACGGAATTAGGAGGGGAATTAGAGCCAAAAGATATTCTTAAATTCCGTGATTCCAAAAAGTATAAAGATCGTATATCAGCGGCGCAGAAACAAACCCAAGAGAAAGATGCCCTGATCGTGATGAAAGGCACTCTGAGTGGTATGCCGGTTGTTGCTGCTGCTTTTGAATTTGCATTTATGGGCGGTTCTATGGCTTCGGTTGTTGGAGCCCGTTTTGTCCGTGCCGTAGAACAAGCGTTGGCAGACAATTGTCCTCTGATTTGTTTTTCTGCCAGTGGCGGCGCTCGTATGCAAGAGGCATTGATGTCATTGATGCAGATGGCGAAAACCAGTGCTGCTTTAGCAAAAATGCAAGAACGTGGTTTGCCTTATATCTCTGTTATGACCGATCCGACAATGGGCGGTGTTTCAGCAAGTCTGGCGATGTTGGGTGATATCAATATTGCTGAACCAAAGGCATTGATTGGTTTTGCCGGGCCACGAGTTATTGAGCAGACTGTCCGTGAAAAATTACCGTCCGGTTTCCAGCGTAGTGAGTTTTTGCTGGCAAAGGGAGCGATTGACATGATTGTTCGTCGTCTTGAAATGCGTGACACGCTTGCCAGTTTACTTTCTAAACTCACTCATCAGTCGCAGCCGGGAACTAAGCCAATTGTTGCTGAATTTGTGGCAGAACCCGCTGATGTCGAGGCGGATATTCAAATAAACACCAATAAAGAAGATGTCTGACACTTTACAAATTCCTCAAGCCACGTCGCCATTGATGACGTGGCTTTCCTATCTTGGGAACCTGCACACTAAGGCCATTGATATGGGGCTTGAGCGTGTGGGGAAGCTTGCCCAAACATTAGAATTGGTTAATCCTGCGCCTAAGGTGATAACTGTATCCGGGACTAATGGCAAAGGAACCACCTGTTGCGCGATAGAATCTATTTTGTTGGCGTCCGGGCTGAGAGTGGGTGTTTACAGCTCTCCGCATCTTGTACGTTATACCGAAAGAGTGCGTATTCAGGGGAAAGAGTTACCTGAACAGGAATTCTGCCGTGTATTTGCGGATATTGAATCTCGTCGCGGTGATATTTCACTAACTTATTTTGAATATGGCACATTAGCGGCTTTGCAACTGTTTAAACAAGCTTGTCTGGATGTGGTCATCTTAGAAGTAGGTTTAGGTGGGCGGCTTGATGCGACAAATATTGTAGATGCCGATATTGCCGCTATTACCAGCATTGCACTTGATCATATTGATTGGTTGGGGTCAGACCGCGAGCATATTGGCCGTGAGAAAGCGGGGATTTTCCGTAAAGATCATTTTGCCGTAGTGGGTGAGCCGGATATGCCATCTTCTGTCGCGGAAGTTGCGGACGAATTAGGCGCCAAGTTGTTTCGCTGTGGCGTTGATTGGCGTTTCTCTCAACAGGATAAAAACTGGCGCTGGCAATCTGATGATAGGCTATTTAGCAATCTACCTTTGCCAAATGTTCCTCTGATGAATGCCGCGACGGCAATGGGAGTTATTTGTTGCCTGTTACGACAAGATGATAAAGTCAGCCGGGCTATTAATGAGAGCGCCATCCATCAAGGGTTGCAAAATGCACAGTTGCCGGGGCGTTTTCAGATAGTTCGTGAAAATCCACTGTTGATCTTGGACGTGGCGCATAATCCCCATGCGGCGGCTTATCTGGTACAGAGACTGGCTCAATTGCCTCGTCAACCGGGTAGCAAAATCCTGGGTGTCGTGGGTATGTTAGGTGATAAAGATATTGCCGGTACACTGACTTGCCTGTCACAGCAAATAAATGAGTGGTATTGCGCTCCGTTGACTGAATTGCGTGGTGCCGATGCACAGACATTGGCGCAGTATCTTGAACAGTCGCAGCTATTTACTGATGTGGAAAGTGCCTGGCATCAGGCGATGGCTGATGCTGATGAGCAAGATATTGTTGTCGTTTGTGGTTCATTCCACACGGTAGCGCATGTCATGGAGGCTCTGGACAGGGAGAAGGGAAGTGGCAAGTAGATTTCAGAATCGTTTGGTTGGAACAATTGTCTTGGTAGCATTGGGTGTCATTGTGCTGCCTGCGTTGTTAGACGGCAACAAGAAATATAACGAAGATAAATTTGCATCAATTCCCCTGGTTCCAAAGCCTGGGGATGAGCAAGAAATTGAATCTATACCTCCTCTTAATCCACCAATATTATCAGTGCCTCTGGAAGATGAGACAGAGGCATTGCAGCCAGAAACATTGGAGCAGCCGGAAATACCATTGGTTACTACTCCTAATCCCACGCCGATAGTCCCTCCTGCTGTTCAGCCAGAAGTGAAGCTTCAACCACAGATTAAGCTTGAACCAAAACCAGAGACTAAGCCGCTCGCTCCGGCGCTTAAACCTAAACCAGACATTAAGCCAGAGCCGAAACCTGAAGTTAAACCGGTTGAAACCGCCCCGCAAGGGCAGGCTTATATCGTACAACTGGGTGCTTTAAAAAATGCCGGAAAGGTAGATGAAATCGTTGCCAGATTACGTTTGTCCGGTTATCAGGTTTATACGGTTCCTTCATCTCCGGTTCAGGGTCAATTAACCAGAATATATGTTGGTCCGAATGCCTCTAAGCAACAACTTGACTCGGCATTATCAGAATTGAAAAGTTTGACTGGATTACAAGGGCAAGTAAGGAGTTATCGGCCATAATAGTTACAGATTGTAATAAAAAGTGGGCGGATACCTATGTGACGAATAGGACAACGATCATGAAGAAGTAAATCTTAAGTGATTGCGGTGACGATGATTACTCAAATTCGCCGTCCAATTATTTTCAGCGGGATAGGAAATCTTGCTACGCAAACGTTTTCGTTTTCTGTTAGAATGCACTTGAAACGGATGCCGAGGTGTCTATTTTGGAATTAAAACATGGTTTGGATTGATTACGTTATTATCGCCATTATTGGCTTCTCGGCATTAGTTAGCCTGATTCGTGGGTTTATTCGTGAGGCATTATCGCTGGTTACTTGGGGATGTGCTTTCTTTGTGGCAAGCCATTTTTATACTTACTTAGCGGTCTATTTCACCCGTTTTGAAGATGAATTGGTGCGTAACGGGATCGCTATTGCGTTGCTGTTTATTGCTACTTTGATTGTCGGTTCTATGGTGAACTATGTGATAGGTTCTCTTGTGCAACGGACTGGATTGTCAGGTACTGATCGAGTACTGGGGGTCTGCTTTGGGGCATTGCGTGGTGTACTGATTGTCGCGGCTATTCTGTTTTTTCTGGATACATTTACACCATTGGCTCGAAGTGAAGATTGGAAACAGTCACAATTGATCCCACAGTTCAGTCATATCATTAGGTGGTTCTTTGACTACCTGCAAAATGCGTCAAGTTTTTTGCCGGAGAAATATACCTCTCCGTTTGGCTGATGAGGAAAAACTACATGTGCGGTATTGTTGGTATCGTCGGTTTTACACCGGTTAACCAGTCGATTTATGATGCGTTGACGGTGCTTCAGCACCGTGGGCAAGATGCTGCGGGCATTGCCACTATTGATGGTAACAATGGGTTTCGTTTACGCAAGGCCAATGGCTTAGTGAGAGACGTGTTTGAAGCCCGGCATATGCTGCGTTTACAGGGAACGATTGGGATTGGTCATGTTCGTTACCCGACAGCGGGCAGCTCCAGTGCATCGGAAGCTCAACCGTTTTATGTGAACTCTCCATTTGGTATTACATTGACACACAATGGTAATTTGACGAATGCTCATGAGTTGAAGAAAAAGCTGTTTGAGGATGCCCGTCGCCATGTGAATACCACGTCAGATTCTGAGATTTTGCTCAATGTTTTTGCTAGTGAACTGGATTGCTTCCAGCATTATCCATTGGAGCCTGACAATATTTTTGCGGCGGTAGCGGCACTGCATAAACAGGTGAGTGGCGCTTATGCCTGCATTGCGATGATTATTGGTCATGGATTAGTGGCTTTCCGTGATCCGCATGGTATTCGTCCGTTGGTTTTAGGCAAGCGTACTTTGGATGATGGCCGTAATGAGTATATGGTCGCTTCTGAAAGCGTTGCATTGGATACGCTAGGCTTTGAATTCCTGCGGGATGTTGCATCAGGTGAAGCAGTTTATATTACTGAGCAAGGTCAGCTATTTACTCGTCAATGTGCTGAAAATCCTTCTCTGACCCCCTGCTTATTTGAATTTGTCTATTTGGCTCGTCCAGACTCCTTTATTGATAAAATTTCGGTTTATAACTCCCGTATACGGATGGGACATAAACTGGGGGCGAAAATTGCCCGTGAATGGGAAGATTTGCATATTGATGTGGTGATTCCAATCCCCGAAACATCTTGCGATGTCGCGCTAGAAATTGCCCGCATACTCGGTAAACCCTATCGTCAGGGATTTGTGAAAAACCGTTATGTTGGTCGGACATTTATCATGCCTGGGCAACAGGAACGCCGGAAATCAGTTCGCCGTAAACTGAATGCCAATCGCGCGGAATTCCGTGATAAAAATGTGCTATTGGTGGATGATTCTATCGTGCGTGGTACAACGTCAGAACAGATTGTTGATATGGCTCGTGAAGCGGGCGCGAAGAGAGTTTATCTTGCTTCGGCAGCACCGGAAGTGCGTTTCCCGAATGTTTATGGCATTGATATGCCCAATGCAAATGAACTGATTGCTCATGGGCGTGAAGTGGATGAAATTCGTCAGCTTATTGGTGCAGATGCATTGATATTTCAGGATTTAACCGATCTGATCGACGCTGTTCGTGAAGAAAACCCGGATGTTGATGGGTTTGAGTGTTCAGTATTCAATGGTGTTTATGTTACCAAAGACGTCGACCAGACTTATCTCTATTATCTGGAGAATCTGCGTAAAGATGATGAAGTAAAGCTGAATAATCAGAATGAAATCGAAAACCTGGATATCTATAATGAAGGTTGATGGCCTTCGGGTTTAAATAGCTGTTCGGTGTTTGATGAGGAAAAAATGAAAAGATTGATAGTAGGGCTTACAGGAGCAAGCGGGGCTATTTATGGCGTAAGGCTACTGCAAGTTTTACAACCAGTTGAAGGAATAGAGACACATCTGGTTATCAGTCGTTCCGCCCGCCAGACACTGGCGCTTGAAACAGATTATAGTTTACGAGATGTGCAGGCGCTGGCTGATGTTGTGTATGACAACAGAGATATTGCCGCTGCCATCTCTTCAGGTTCATTCAAAACTTCGGGCATGGTCATTTTGCCATGCTCAATAAAAACCCTTTCAGGTATTGTTCACAGCTATACTGATGGATTAGTGACCAGAGCGGCAGATGTTGTATTAAAAGAAAGCCGTAAGTTAGTGCTTGGGGTGAGAGAAACGCCGTTGCATTTGGGGCATCTCAGGCTGATGACTCAAGCGGCGGAAATTGGCGCGGTGATTATGCCGCCTGTGCCTGCATTTTATCATCAGCCTCAACAGATTCAGGATATTATTGACCAGACGGTTAACCGAGTGCTTGATCAGTTTGATATCGAGCTGCCTCATGATCTATTTACCCGTTGGCAAGGGGCTAAAAGCGTTGAGATTTAGCATTTAGTAAGTCTTCAAATGCCTCTTTTAGCTGAAAATAGCGGAAGCCAAAACCCGCTTGTTCCAAGTTATGCGGTATGGCCTGTTGTCCGCCTAGTACCAGCGCTGAAGCTTCTCCCATCAGTAATTTCAGCACAAAAGCAGGTGTTCGAATAATGGCAGGGCGATGCAATACTTCTCCCAGTGTTGCAGCAAATTGATCATTATGTACTGGATAAGGGGCGGTCATATTAAAAGGACCGCTCAAATCAGGCGTCATTAACAGGTAATAGATGCCATTCACCATATCGTCAATATGAATCCAGGGCAGATACTGTTTCCCGCTCCCCATAGGGCCGCCAAGCCCAAGACGGAACAGGGGAAGCATTTTTTTCAGTGCTCCGCCGTTTTTTGCCAGTACAACACCAGTACGTAAAAGACAAACCCGGGTTTTATCACTGGCTGCCTGTAATGCAAGTTGTTCCCACTGCTTACATAGCTGATGAGTAAATTCATCATGAGGCGGCTCATGCTCTGTGACGACTGTTTGATTCTGATCCCCGTAATAGCCTACCGCAGAGCCGGAAATAAAGACTTCCGGTGGTGTCTGGCTGGCATTAATCAGCTTGCTGAGTTGCTCTGTTAATGTCCAGCGACTCTGGCACAGCTTCTCTTTTTGCGTTGAAGTCCATAGCTTGTTTGCTATGGGTTCGCCAGCAAGATTGATTACGGCATCAAAATCGTTGAGATCGGTTTTATCTTTCAGGCTGGTCCAGCATTCAGCTTGATTGCTGAATAGAGAATAAACTTTTTGAGGTGAGCGGCTTAGAATAGTAATGGAATGGGATAGAGAAAGAAGTTGGCAAACCAGACGGCTACCAATCAAACCTGTTCCGCCAGTGATTAAAATACGCATAACCACTCCTATAACCTAAATTGTTGATATAAGAACTGTTGTTGATATAAAAACTATAGCATATAGCAGAGATATAAGGGCTGGTGGTTAAAGATATAGCTATCTGTCAGCCGGATCAAGTTTTGCGGGGAAATAGTTACCCCGCAGACAGGTATTAGGCTTTGCTATAGGCAATTTGAGTGGCGGGGCGTTGACTGATAGCATCAAACCATTTTTTCACTGTCGGATAATCGTTCAGATCAATATTCTGACGTTCATAGGCACGAACCCACGGATAAGTTGAGATATCAGCAATACTGTATTCCTGACCGCCCAGATAGGGTGTTTTTTCCAATTGGGTATTCAGGACTTGATACAAGCGCTTTGTCTCTTCCTGATAACGATTAATCGCGTAAGGGACTTTCTCCGGCGCGAAGTGACTAAAATGGTGATTTTGTCCTAGCATTGGGCCAAAGCCGCCGACCTGCCAAAACAGCCATTGCAGGCTTTGAATACGCTCACGCATATCTTTGCTGAGTAACTTACCCGTTTTTTCTGCCAGATAAGTAAGAATGGCGCCAGATTCGAAAATGGCGATAGGTTTACCCCCATCGATTGGTTGCTGATCAACGATGGCGGGAATCTTATTATTAGGCGAAATGGCAAGAAATTCAGGTTTGAATTGATCTCCGGCGCCAATATCAATTCGGTGAATATGATAGGGAAGACCAGCTTCTTCCAGGAAGAGGGTGATTTTATGGCCGTTTGGCGTTGGAGCATAATACAGATCGATCATGGAACCTCCAGTGGAACACGTAATTGCGTCACACATTACCATTAATTTGTGCAGCGTGTAAGGTATGCTGATACCCTTCCTAGCCTAAGACCAACGTGATCTTCCTGAGCAGTACGACAGGAAGATCATGAATAAAGAAATGATCAGTTTTTCTTCTGGAGAAAAGCGTACTTATTTGGAGCTTGTTTTTATGCTGCCATCCGCGTTAACTGTTGCCCGACTTCCGCCGTACAGATCTTTCCTGAAAGTAGAGTAATCTGTGTGGACATCATCACGGCCTTCTAATTCTGCCAATACTTCCTGGCTGGATACGCTAAACCCTTTGGCATGGATAGGAGAAGAAAAGGGTTCGGTATAGAGATTCAATCCCCACTGAGGCGCTAAACCGTGGTTAGCCGCGCCTAAATTAACTTCAATCATAGAGTGATGATTATCATCAACCAGATAACCCGTTGCCAGCCATCGAGTCAGTTCTTTCATTTCCCGATCCCCACGTTGAATGGATTGCTCTGGTGATTCGCCGTTAGTAGGCGTACCTAAAGCAAGATCATTTTTCAGACCGGCGCCCAACAACCTGGCCGCAGTAATAAAGCGATCCGTAGTACCCGAAGGTGCAGCGACAGTTGGCAAATTGTGCAAAGCGGCATCCTGAGAAAAGCCTGTATTTTCTTTCACATTCCAGACAGAAAAACCGTTACCACGTTGTACGATAATGTTTTCCTTAGCTAACTCTTGATGTGCTTTGATAGGTTCTGAACGACCAAATTGATAGTCAGTTCTGTCCAGCCGGTTGCGAGGATTTAGACCGGCAAACGCCAGCTCTCGGTTGGTCAGACGATTATCGGCCTCAAGTGAAGCGGCGGTTGCCCAGACACTATCCTTATCAGGCGCTGCTGTTCTGAAATCTCTCTGGACTTCTGTAAGGCTATTGCCGGCCAGAGCCGGGTTACTGATAACTTCTTGCCCGTCTTTCTGTTTAGTCACCTGATATAATTCGGGATTTTCAGAGGCATTAAGTTTATTTTCATTTTTAAAAGTGTAGAGATTCAATTGATCAGGTAAGGGCTTTTCCTTAGTGGAACCGCGGGCAGGTGCAAAGTTTTTACTTTCCAAGTAACCAATATCAATTATATCCTTGAATTCTGATTTCAATTCAGGTGATGAATAAATTTTCTCCAGAGTGTCCCGGAAATAAGCTGAGTTAGTGAGATCATAATAAGCAGTGGCCTTCTCCCTCAATGTTAGCGGTTCTGTATTTGCCCTATCAGGTCTTACACCATTCTGCCGTGCTTCACTAATGATTCGAGTAAATCCACCTGCGCCAAGTTGACCGACAATACTAAAACCGGGCTTATCTCCGGTATAGGCATTAAGCATTTTAGTAACTGCTGTTAACTCATTACCCTCCGCCCGAACAAAAAGTTTGACCAGATTGGACAAGAGAGAATCAACTGTTTTATGGGCGGCAGTGCTTTCGCTGGCTAAACGAGAAATATTAGTTTCAATTTGCTTGTTAGTTACGACGGATTTTTCATTCCAACGTGTGATAACCGAGGTTGGCGCTGTCAGTGGGTTATCAATGGTATTATTTAGCAATGGTTCGCAGCAATGGCTAGTTTTATCTGTTGCAGTTGGTTGATGCAATTCAGTTTGATGAATATCGATTCTGGTGTTAGCTCTCTGTATTGAAAAATCTGGCATATTTTTTCTCCATTATTTTATTTTCTGCTGTGAACCATTTAGCCTGAGAAAACAGGTCAAACAAAAATATCGTGGGCTGAAGCGGAAGTGGTGAGTTTAGTTTCTGGAAAAGGAAGTTCGGCTCTTATTTTTTGCAGGTTTCCCAGAATATTAGCCAAGTCAGTAGCATCGATTCGTTCTATATCTTGTAATAAACAGAGACGAATAGTTTGCGTTGGCTGATGTAATGCAAGCCATGCTCCTCCAAGCATATTTATATTACTGTTTAATGAGAGCCAAAATTCCGCATCACTATTCACAAACGAGGCCACCGTATGATGAAAAGTCAGTGTTGTTCTTGTTGAATCCACTTCTAACCACCAGGGGCCATAATCACCGATGTTCAATTGCACTGCGCCGGTGGAAAGATTCAACATAATGTTAGTTTGAGCGGCAAAATCTGCGCATAATTTTTCTAATTTGGACATCAATAAATCTCATCAAAAAAATTAACAGTAAAATATTGCCACAAATTATGTGGCAGGAGCGTGGGATCGTCTATCAAAAACAGGCAATAATATTGTAAGAATTAATCAGATGAATGGATTCTTGGGGGGTAACGAAATAATACCGTCAACGTATAGTGACGGTTGGTTTCTATGAAGAATTTGGTGCTAAATCTAGTGGGATAAGGTGAATAGCCAATTTCAATACTATTTTCAATACTAACTCTTCGGTGATGGTTTCTGAGTCCTTGTAGACTGAGGGGAATAGGCTGAACATGTTGCGTGATGACTAATGAAAATGTGCTATCAATGATAAATTATTAATTAATTTCTTATTTCTGTTTTGATTGAGCATAGAGGGAATTTTTTCATTATTTAATTCATTGAAAATAAAATTTAATGATTAATCATGACAATTAGTATGGATAATTTTTTCCCTATGTAAATCAAACTATTATTTCTTCTGTTTTGTGGTGATAATAACTTCATATCAGGATAATGAGTTTTTGGTTTTTATTTTTTGTGGATTTAGTATTTGTGAAATTAAATAAATCAATGATCTGCATTGTTATTTGGCTGCCATTTTTTACCTTATGTTTTTCATAATGATATTCGTTTTGCATTTATTGAATTTTATTACAATTACAGACTTGAGTGAATGAATTTTCTCTCCCACTATTATTGATGTATCGACCTAATAATAAGTGTCGAATTAATATTCCAGAATAAAAAGAGGGAGATAATAATTATGAGCGAATTATGCCCACGTGATATTATTGATAGCCAAAAAATGACAGAAAATTGGGTGGAGTTCCAATTAGTTGATGAACAAGGTAATCCATTAGTGAATATGCCTTATCGTCTGATAAGTAGCGGGAGGTTCCGAGATGAACGCAAAGGTGTGACTAATAATCAAGGATTGCTTAGGGAAGAAAACTTATCACCTGATGCGGTAACGTTATATATCAGCGCTCAACCATTAGCTGATGAAATGGAACAACGTCCATTACGGGAAAAGCGCAGTATTAGGGCGTCAGTTGTCAAACCAAAAGCGGAAACGGAAGATCATCAACACCATTATGTGACGATTGGACAGATAAGTGATGGCTTGCCTGTCATTGATAAATGGATAGAAGAGAAACCGCCACGCTATCATTTCCCGGATTCGGTACCGAAAGGTTTTCGTGTTCTCTCAACAAACTGCCGGTATGTTTTGGAAGTATGTCCGTTTCGTGCGTGGGTACTATTGTTACATCATCAGAAAGATTATTCCCTGGTGAATGCTTATAATTTGGCACTAATGGGATTACTGTCATATTTTGATGATAATGTCGATATAGCTGGTTCTATTACTCATTTTTTTAACCGACAGATGCTGGATATATCTCAATTGCCTGGTAAGGTGGAAAAAATAGCGCGTACTCCCATTGTTTATGATGTGCCATTTAGTGAACGTTACACTGATGTTGTATTTATTGATTCAAAAGCGGGTGAAAGCGGGATAGGAGATACGGAATTATTTTATGCAGCTAATCAACAAGAGATTATTGTCAGTTGGCGGGGGACGGCGAGTGTTGATGACGCTATTACTGATATTATGTATCAACCATTGAAATTGGGTTGTGAACCAGATGGTGTATGCAGTGGTTTTATTAATAATGGTAAAGTTCATCGGGGGTTTTGGGAGGCATTTGATCTTATTGGTCAGTTAAAAGTTCCCGGTTCTGATGAAAATATGTTTGATAAAATTATTAATTTAGCTAAAAACCGAAACGTATTTGTTTGTGGACATAGTTTAGGTGGCGCTTTAGGGTTATTGCATAGTGCCCAACTGAAAGAATATCATCCTTGCTTGTATAGCTATGGGATGCCTCGGACATTAACCCGCAGCGCGGTACAAGAATTAGAAGATATTACACATTACCGTCATGTGAATGAAAATGATTTGGTTCCCTCTATGCCCCCGGAAAAAGATTTGGATAACTGGCTTTATAATTATTGGGGACCATTGGGTTATCTATTTAGCGCCATTGAATTGTTGGGTTTGACAAAAGGTCAGGAAGTTTTTTTACATCATGGAGAAATCGTTCATTTCTATAAGGCTGATCTTATTATTGAGACTTTAAAACAGGATGATTCAAACAACTTTATACGGCTTACAGAGGTATTGCCTGTCATGGCAAAATTGTATTTGATTCCGTCACTGAATCATGAAACTGAAGATAATATGAAGATGGCATCGGAGATTCAAAAGGAATTTTTTAAACATATAAGTAGTGCTGATAGGGATAAGTGGTTCCCACGTAATGCAAATCCGACCTTAAAATATGCTTTAGGTGTCCCTGATCACCGTATGCTAAACTATATTCATTACATTGGTGATAGAATTGCAGAATTGTTTTCTCCCGATAAATATTATTTTTATCAAGAACAGAAACAATTATTTGAAAAAACAATGAATGAAAGGAGTGATATTATTCCTGATATTCGGCAACGCAATACGCTGTTTTTGAATATGGATGACCAATTAGAGCTAGCACTTATTGATACTCTGCAAGATAAACGCGATATTTTGGCCTTAACACGTTATACCAATATTGCTACGCGGATTGAGAAAGAATTATGATGAAACAGAGGTGAATAAATTAAATATTAAGATTAATGAATTGAAATTTATAACCAAATAAATAGAACGCCAGAAAATAATGCCGCCATAATGAGGAATATGGACGGACGACGGTTTGAATTTCTCTTTTCTAATTTTCAGGGTTGATAAGATGAAGCTGTCAACCCTGTTATCATTACCAGTAAAAACCTTATCAGACTACAGTTTCTTTACAGTTCTATTTCAAGTTTAGCGAAAAGGTTGCATGAGCCGTCTGAAACGAATAACTTCGTAGGGTCCCTATCGATTTGGTTGTTTTGAGTAGAATAAACATTTTGTAGATTTACAAGTTCTTGCTAATAAAAAAGGTTTTTGAAGATGGAACAAGAGAATGTAGTGAGTGTTGAGTGGATCGATATCGTTAATGAAAATAATGAAGTCATTGCTCAGGCTACGCGTCGACAAATGCGTGCCCAACGTTTACGACACCGTGCGACTTATATCGTTGTTCACAACGGCATGGGAAAGATTTTGGTTCAACATCGTACAATAACTAAAGATTTTTATCCGGGAAAGCTGGACGCGACCGCAGGCGGTGTTGTGATGGCGGGTGAAAATATGTTGGATTCTGCCCGGCGTGAAGCAGAAGAAGAGTTAGGTATTGCCGGTGTACCTTTTGCAGAACATGGTAGTTTTTATTATGAAGCAGAAGATTGCCGTATTTGTGGCGCATTATTCAGTTGCATCAGTCATGGTCCGTTTGCTTTACAGGAAGCGGAAATTGATGATGTGTGCTGGTTGACGCCGGAGGAGATAACCGCTCACTGTGATGAATTCACCCCTGATTCGCTGAAAGCGCTTTCTCTATGGCTGACACGTAATAATGATTTTGATGCAATTATTGTCAATAGAAAAAAATGAGAATAGCCTAAAAAGAATTATCTAATTAATCTGAGTAAAAATTAATGAGGTTGTACGTTCTTATTGATGAAATGCGGGAGGATGGCTGGCGGCCATCCTCCAATACGACCGTACCGTTCTTTCGAGATTTTGGGCAAACTGTTAATAACGTGCTGTAAAATATGTGCCTGCGACACAAGCGCCACTCTATTTAAGCGGTAAGTAAATATCCGTCAGTAATTCATGTATAGCGACTTCATGCACAAAATTAAAATAATGAAAGTACAGTGGGAAATCGCGTAGCTCTTCTCCGCTGGCAGGTAGCCAGTCGCGATACAAATATCGCGCACTCTCTGATAAAGAATCATGTGAGCCATAATGGCGAGCTACGGCACAGCGTCCACCGGGTATGACGCCGTTAGTCACTCCGAACAGATTGTCCTCTTGGATTGGCGCCTCGACTGTGCCGCAAATATCAAAGCGGAAATCTTCTCCTTTTATCGTTGCCGGATCGTGTGGAGCGATACCGTAGGTTTGACTGCTGGTAACAGGTGACAGTCCTGTGGTTTTGCGCCATGCGATAAAACGTGCGGTGGTTGCATTGACCAACTCGGGTTGACCATGATGGGACAACATGGCAACAAGTGTTTCTGGAAAATTAATAATTTTTACATTCATGGTTTGTCTCCTGATATGTTTTTGTTCAGGCATACGCTGGTGCCAATTTATCCAAGCCGGTTGTTTACGGAACTGGCTTGGTGTCAGACCAAATGACTGTTTGAAGGCCCTGCTGAACGATTCTGGATTCTGAAAACCTGCGTCCAACGCAATATCGATGATTTTTTCTAACGGATTGAATGCCAGACGGTAAGAAGCACGCTTTAACCTCATTAATTGGATATAGCGTCCTACAGGTATACCGCAGTAATTGGCAAACTGCCTATGAAAGTGATGACGCGAAAAATTCGCTACCTCACTCAGTTGTTCCAATGTGAGCGGCTCATCCAAATGGCGCTCAATATAATTAAATACCTGATTGAATCGTTTGACGTAGGCGTCAGTTTTATCATTGTGCATTGAATCCTCCAATTAGAGAGCACTATGCCTGAACATAAGAGACATTGCCTGACTGATATTGCTGACTTTTGCGTTAAGCCGGTGTGGAAAACGTTATTTCAAATGAAATTCTAATCGTGTAAGTAAGGAAATAACAGCACATAGCAGGGCAATGAATTTAAAGCGTATTAGGTAGTAAAAGAGTATGAAGATTTTAAGCCTCTTGATTTTGTTAATGAAAATAACCGGGTTCTTTAGGGATGAGAAACTCTATGGGGATATAATTGTTATTATTGAAGAATAGATAGTGTTTAAAAAATTAGGTTTGAATAATGGTTAGTATTTAGAAGATAGAATATCTGGGGAAGAAAAGACTATTTATTGTTCTATTATTGTGATTTAATGGATTTGGTTTGATTTGATAGAAGTCGTAAAGATATTGTATGGCCCAGATAATCTGGGTATCCGCTATGGAAAAGCATTTCTCGATATTAGCGTGCCTTAATAGGTATTATCAGGAATTAGGATCATGTGGGACCAAATCATAGCTATCTGATTCAGCCGTGGATGAGGACCTTTTTATATAACGGTTATCCATTGGAGTTTAGAATCAGCATTCTAAGGTTAAGGGCTTACAGTGTTCTTTTGGACAGGATCATGGAGTGGTTATCACATTGTTTGGGGATCGTATGAGTCAAAATTAACGAGTTATAGAGGTTTAACATGGCGTTTTCATCAAGACAGAGTTTGCATTATTTAGAGCTCAAAATTAAAGAATTACATGAGATATCATCCAAGCTTAATTTTAGATATCTTTCTGATGCTAGAAGCGGGTGTCGTTTCCTTTTTGAAATAAATGAACTCATCAGAACGGTTAATCATGAGATAGGTACAAATTGCTTGTCTGTTGATGGTGGTATTGCAATCCTGCAAGATGAAATAGATAACCTAAAGAGACAGGAATTTGACCTGTTAATGAATGATAGCCAGATATATATGATTGTTCAAAAAGAAAAAAAAGAAGAAGGGGATGAAGAAACCAATTTAACTTTGAAAGGAATTGGTTTTGTTAGCGGTGGTTCTCAAATCTTTGCTGGTCTTGGCGTATGCGTGGCCTCTCTTGGCGCCGCTTGTGCGGGTTTTGGTGTACCTCTACTGATACAGGGAGGAAATAATGTTTATGAGAATGGGTATTACCTGTTATTAAGAAAAGAGGTTTCAGGTCCGGTAAGAGATGTTTATCGTGATGCAGCTAAAACGCTTGGTTATAGTGGAGCTGATGGTGATAGAATTTACGGCTATGTAGATCTGGCGTTGTCTGGGTACGGAATGGCAAGATCTGTTGTGAGGCCCGGAACGTTTCGTTTATTTCGGTATATAAAAACTGATTACATCAGAGGGTGGCAGGTGATGGGGAGGATACCTTTGCTTGCTGAGATTACTGGTGATCTTGTGACTAGTTTCGGTATTTATTCGATTTCTAAAGGTGAGAAAAATGAATGATGATGTGACGTTATCCTATTACAATGTTTTTTTTGTAATTATTTATTACACAATGTCTATTCTCGTGCTTATTGTACTTTTTAAGTTGAGGGGGTACGTAAAAATTTATATTCAAGCGGTTGTTTTTACTATTATTCTTTTGGTTTTTACTGTTATTCAATATAATATTTTATTAAATGGCGGCGTTCTGATATATATATATCCACATTATTTTAGTATTTATGATTATAGCTCAATTCGGTTTGGTGCTTTGTTTTTCTTTATTGTATATTGCTGTCTGATGCCTGTGAGCAAATTTGATCGTGAGGAAAGAGAAAAGCAAAGTGGAAATGATGGTGAAAAAAATGAATGATGATGTGACATTATCCTATTACAATGTCTTTTTTGTAATTATTTATTACGTAATGTCTATTTTGGTGCTTATTGTACTGTTTAAGCTGAGTGAATATGTCAGGGGCTATATTAGAGAGGTGATTTTTACTGTTATTATTGTGGTTGTTGGTGCTATTCAATATGGTATTTTTGTAAATGGTGGTGTGCTGGTATATATATTCCCACATTATTTTAGCATTGACGATTATGATTCAATTAGATATGGTGCGAATTTTCTTTTATTTTTATATCCTTGTCTTCTTATTATGGATAGACCCTATAGTAAAGAAAAGGAAAGCAGAGATAATGGTGAAAAAGATGAGTGATGATGTGACATTATCCTATTACAATGTCTTTTTTGTAATTATTTATTACGCAATGTCTATTTTGGTGCTTATTGTACTGTTTAAGTTGAGGGAATATGTAAGGGGTTATATTCGAACGGTGCTTTTTACTGTTATTTTTGTGGTTGTTAATACTGTACAGCATAACATTGCTGTAAATGGCGGTGTACTGGTATATATATTTCCACATTATTTTAGTATTTATGATTATAGATCAATCCGGTTTGGTGCTTTGTTTTTTGCAATTGCATATTCTTGTCTTCTTACTATGAATAAACCTGATAGTGAAGAAAAAGAAAAAGAAAAAGAAAAGAATTGATATTTATTCAATGGATTACAGAGTGAAGTTTATTCTTCCATATGAAAGGTTAAAACCACCGACTTTAGTCGGTCAGCTTTAGCTGAGATACTGTGTTGCATGGGAGGTGCAACATGGATTACAGATACGGTAGTCACACAGTATTTCAGATTGAATACCATTTTGTGTGGGTAACGAAATACAGGCACAAAGTGCTGATAGGTGAAGTAGCAATACGGGTGCGCGAGTTAGTTCGTCAGACATGTGAAGCATTTGAAATCAGGATATTAAAAGGGGTCGTGA